>VGPQ01000167.1 GCA_016882555.1 Cyanobacteria bacterium M_surface_7_m2_040 | reverse complement strand
GCTGCAGGTGCACACGGCCCCTTTCCGCGGCAGCGTGCCCAGCGTGCTCAGCCAGGCCCTGCGGGCTGCTGGCCTTGGCAGTCGTGTGCTGATCAGCCAGTTTCTCAAGGGCGGGGTCGATCAGGGTGTGGATCGCTCGCTCAGCCTCTGTGGGCGGTTGCAATGGCTGCGCCCGGCCATGGCCGTGTGTGTCGATGGCCCTCCTGGGGCCGGCGATCCCGAGGCCGCGGCATTGCGCGAGGCCATTGCAGCGGTCTGGGACCACTGCAACGAGCAGCTGCTGACAGGCGCCGTCGACCTGCTGGTGCTCGATGAGCTGGGTCTCGCCCTCGCCTACGGCTACCTCGATCTCGACCATGTGCTCACCACCCTGGAGCGACGGCCGGCTCAGATGGATGTCATCCTCACCGGACCGTTGATTCCCGATCCCTTGATGGCGATGGCTGACCAGGTGACCCAGTTGCGGCGAGGTTTCTGATGCTCAAGAACGACCGCTGGATCAACCAGATGGCTCAGTCGGGAATGCTCGAGCCCTTCCAGCCCACCCTGGTGCGCCATCTGGACCCCGACAACCAGGCTGGCCCGGTGCTCAGCTTCGGCTGCTCGTCCTATGGCTACGACCTGCGTCTCTCGCCGCAGGAGTTTCTGATCTTCCGGCATGTGCCCGGCACGATCATGAACCCCAAGCGCTTCAATCCGGCGAACCTTGAGCCGGCGCCGCTGCACCATGATGAGGATGGCGACTATTTCATCCTGCCGGCCCACTCCTACGGGCTCGGTGTGGCGCTGGAATGCATGCGGGTGCCGCCCAACATCACCGTGATCTGCCTGGGCAAGAGCACCTATGCCCGCCTGGGGATCATCGTCAACACCACCCCCGCCGAGGCGAGCTGGGAGGGCCATCTCACCCTGGAGTTCAGCAACTCCTCAGGAGCCGATTGCCGCATCTACGCCAACGAGGGCATCTGTCAGCTGCTGTTCTTTGAGGGTGATCCCTGCGAGACCACCTCACCAACCCGAGCGGGTCACCCTGGCCAAGGTTTAGGGCGCGAGCCTGGCGTCGCACCGGGAGGTGCGCCTGAAGACTCGCACCGGGAGGTGCGCCAAATGGCTCGCGCTACGGCGCGAGCCTGGCTTTATGAAGGCGAGTCTTTTCGTACCAGGCAGCGAATTCCGGCGCCCAGCTGACCATGTGCGGCCACATCAGATCGCAGAGGGCGCGGATCTCCTCCTGGGCGTCGAGCTTGGCGCGCAGGTCCATGAAATGCAGGAAGGCCCGCAGCGAGAAGCTCACCACAAAGTGCTGGCGGTAATCGAACGGCAGGATGCCGCGGGCATGCTCTTCGGCATAACCAGCTGCCAGTAAATCCCGGTAGCGCTCCGCTGCGGCCCGGCACAGCTCCAGATCCTTGCCACGCTGTTGGGCGTCGTAGTGGTACTTCTTGCCCTGGCGGTCGCTGTAGTCGCCCACGGGACGCAGGTAGAAGACGTCCTCAAGCGCAATGTCTCCGTTGGCGGCACGGCAGATGCGCTCGCCCGTGTAGCGCATCGACTGCACGTCGAAGCTCACGCCCACCCGGTGGGTGCGGGCCTGTTGCATCACCGAATGGGGAAACCAGCCCACGTTGAGCACGATCTGGGCATGCTCCAGAGGGCCGTAATGGCCGCGCTCGCCGGCCAGCAGCCGCTTGACACAGATCTCGCCGGCACGGGTTTCGTCGGGCCATGTGTCCCGGTCGGCAGCCACGAAGCCCTCGCTGTAGTCCTGGTGCATGCCGGCATACACGCACTGCTGAGGGTTGGGGGTGGCGGCGATCAGCTCAACCCGAAAGCGGGGATCCATCAGCCGTGCGCACGGGGCGTGGCCATGGTGGCAGGGTTCGTCGCCGTGCGCAGGCCGTTGTCACCGTCCAGCGGGCTGAGCGCTCCAATGCCCGCCAGGGCGGGCAGGGGCAGGTCGGCGATCAAGGCATCGCCGATCGCTTCCAGCTGGTCCAGGTTGCGGGCACCAATCGAGCGGCCGACCGCGACGCCGCTGTGGTCAAACAGCTCCAGCTGGGGGATGCCATTGACCCCATAACGATCCAGCTCGGGTTGCCAGCGCGGGTTGTCGACATTGAGCAGCACGATGTCGAGGGCCCCTTTGTGCTGTTGCTCAAGCTGGGCCATCGCCGGCGCCATCGCCCTGCAGGCTTCACACCAGTCGGCATAGAACTCGACGATGGTGGGGCGGCCGTCGGCCAGGGCCACCGGTAGATCCAGCGATTGTCGGGCCAGTGTCTCCAGGGGGGCCGCCGGCTGCAGACCGCCGCGCAACCAGATCAAGGCAACCAGCAGGGCGGCGGCAATCGCCCCCAGCAGCGCCCGTTCGCGGCGACCCAGGGTTTCATTCATCGCGGGTGGATTGGTCACCTTCGTTGAGCCAGCACTCTGGCAGGCAGAAGCTTGCTACGGTCGGCAGTGAATGCCTCAGGGGAACGGGCGCTGAGCCCATGAAGCGCCGCCTCACCCTGCATGTTCCGCGGGAAGCGGTGCACCAGCCGCTCACGTACCGGTTGGCTGTCGATTTTGATGTGGCAGCCAAGATCCTGCGCGCCCAGGTCGCTCCCAACCAGAGCGGCACCATGGTGGTCGAGCTCTCCGGAGACATCGACGAGCTCGATGCCGCTGAGGCCTGGTTGGAGCGCCAGGGGCTGCGGCTGGATCGGGCCCCGGACCAGATTCGGGTGGATCCGCAGCGCTGCGTTGACTGCGGCCTCTGCTCCAGCGTCTGCCCGAGTGGTGCGCTGGCGTTTGCGGCGCCGTCCTGGCGGCTGCAGTTCCATGCCGAGCGCTGTCTGGTGTGCGAGCAATGCATTCCTTCGTGCCCGTTTGAAGCCATCAGTCTTGGGCTGGATCAGCGTGTTCCGGCCACAATTCAGTTGTCCGCACCACCCACGTGATGCGCCGGTCTGTGCTCAAGGAGTCGTTGGGCCCCCTGCTGGGGCTGTTGCTGTTGCCGCTGCGGGCGCCCCTGCTGATGCTGCTGTTGGCGATCTCGGTCTATCTGGGATTGCATTGGAGCCTGACCGGGGCCCAGCACGAAGGCAGCCGTGGGCTGCTGGGGGAGCTGTTCTGGTCGATCGACTGCCTGCACGCCGTGCTGGTGGTGTTCATCTGCACCATGCCCGAACTGCTGCTGCAGCGCGTGTCGTCATTGATGGCCGCCTCGCGGGTGCTCAGCCTGGTGATGAGCCTGCTGATCGTCACGGTCGGCGGCCTTTATCTGCTGCACCTCAATGTGCTGGCCAATGTGCTGATCCTGGCGTCGGGGGTGCTGCTGGCCCGGCTTGATCTGGTGCGCCTGCGGATGTTGCCGCCGCCGCTGGTCACGGCGCTTGGCTTCAGCGTTTTCGTGTTGGTCGGCTCCGCTCTCGGCCGCGCTCTTGCCGGAACCTGGGCTGGCGTTTGATCCCAGCGGCGGCAGGGTTGGCTCAGGGGCAGGCCGGTGGGCGTGGCGCAGCAAAGCTCCAGCTATTGCCCAGCACGGTTTTGACGTAGTGGCGGGTTTCCGGATAGGGAATCGCCTCAACCCACAGTTCCGGCACCGCCTGCAGCGTTGGTGTTAGCCAGCCCGCCACCGCATTGGGGCCGGCGTTGTAGCTGGCCACCGTGAGCACGGGGTTGCCGGCCCAGCGTTGCTGCAGCTGGCGCAGGTAGCGGCCCCCCAGCCGGGCATTGCGCCGGGTGTCGCCCAACTGGGCAGCATTCAGGGGGGAGCCGTGGAGTTCGGCGGCGGTCTCGGGCATCAGCTGCAGCAGGCCGATGGCCCCGACGACCGAACGCACACTGCTCTGGAAGCGCGATTCCTGCATCGCCACCCCCAGCAGCAGCGGCAGGGGAACCCGTTCGGCCTGCGCCGCTGGCGCCAGCGCTGGCAGCTGCCGTGGCCGGTAGCGGGAGTGCTCGATCAGCTGCTGCAGGCGGCACTGGCGGCGCGGCAGGCGCAGGCTGGCCAACTCCTGCTGTCCCAGGCCGGCCCAGCCATCACCGATGGCTTCGCGCAGTCGCCCTTCGGCCTGCAGGGCGCGGCTGCCTGTGGGCGCCTGGCCGCGGCGCATGCTGCGCCAGTGCTCCCAGGCCTCCAGCGGTAGGCCCAGGCTCCAGAGCAGATCCACCGCCGCCGAGCCGCTCTCCAGCTGGGTCCAACCCAGTGTCGTGCGCTGCGTCTGTGGGCTACCCGTTGGCAGGCTGGAGCCGTCGACCAAGCCCAGCCGTGCGGCGGC
>VGPQ01000166.1 GCA_016882555.1 Cyanobacteria bacterium M_surface_7_m2_040 | reverse complement strand
GCGGGCGATGTTCTCGTCACGGTGGCTCTTCTTGTACCACTGGCGGATGCGGTTGCGCGCCGTGGGCGTGGCCACAAAGTTGAGCCAGTCGAGGCTGGGGTGCGCTGTCTTGGCGGTGATCACCTGTACGAAGTCGCCGTTCTGCAGCGGTGTGGCGAGCGGGCAGAGGCGATCGTTGATGCGCACCCCCTGGCAGTGGTTGCCCACCTCCGAGTGAATGCGATAAGCGAAATCGACGGCGGTGGAGCCCTTGCGCAGGCCCACCACCTCGCCCTTGGGGGTGAACACGAACACCTCCTCATCGAACAGGTCTTCCTTGATCGAACGCAGGAAGTCGCCACTGTCTTCACCGACGCCGTCCTTCTGCCAGTCGACCAGCTGGCGCAGCCAGTTGAAGCGCTCGGCGTCGGCGCCGGAGGCTGCCGGTGAGCCGCCCTCCTTGTACTTCCAATGGGCGGCAATGCCGTACTCGGCCACCTGGTGCATGTCGGCGGTGCGGATCTGCACCTCGATCGGCCGGTGGCGGCCGATCACTGCCGTGTGCAGCGACTGGTAGCCATTGGGCTTGGGCAGGCCGATGTAGTCCTTGAAGCGCCCCGGAATGGGCCGGAAGGTGTCATGCACCACCGCCAGGGCGCGATAACAGCTCTCGAGGTTGGGGCAGAGGATGCGCAGCGCCGCCACGTCATAGATCTCGTGGAAGGCCTTCTGCTGGCGGTGCATCTTGCTCCAGATGCCATAGAGATGCTTGGGCCTGCCGCTCACCTCGCAGGCGTCGAGACCGACCGCCGCCAGACGGTCGCGCAGCAACTGCACCGTGACCCCCAGGCGCTCCTCGCGCTCGCTGCGTTTGCTGGCGACCTGCTGCTGCACGTCGCGGTACTCATCAGGCTCGAGGATCTTGAAGGCCAGATCTTCGAGCTCCCACTTGAAGCGGCCGATGCCCAGGCGGTTGGCCAGCGGCGCATAGATCTCGCGGGTCTCGCGGGCGATCCGCAGCTGCTTCTCGGGCTTGAGCGCAGCCAGGGTGCGCATGTTGTGCAGCCGGTCGGCCAGTTTGACCAGCACGACCCGAATGTCGCTGGCCATCGCCAGAAACATGCGGCGCAGGTTTTCAGCCTGCGCTTCGGTCTTGTTAGTGAAGTGGATGCCGCCGAGCTTGGTGACCCCCTCCACCAGGGCGCGCACCTCGGCGCCGAAGTGCTCTTCGACGTCGTCGGGGGTGACGCCGGTGTCTTCGACCACGTCGTGCAGGAACCCCGCCGCGATCACCCCGGCACTGGCACCGATGTCGCGCAGCAGATCGGCAACCGCCACCGGATGCACGATGTAGGGCTCGCCGCTGGCGCGCACCTGCCCTTCGTGCAGCTGATACGCAAAGTCGAACGCCGAGGCCAGCAGGGCCTCGGCGTCGGTGGGGCAGCTCTCTCCCGCACCTGGCGGCACGTGCTCGATGCAGCGCTGCAGCCACTCGGGCAAGGGAATGCCGTAGTCGGCAGGGCTGGCAATCGGGCGGCGGCCGGCGACGACAATTGTCGCCTCGCCCATCTGGTGATTCAGCGGCTCGCGCAGCGGGGCAGGGGAGCTGGCGGCAGCAGCAACCGAGCTGGTCAGGCCCAGAGCCTCGGGATCAGCCGTCTCCGGTACCGCTTTGAGCATCCCGGCCTGCAATTTCCACCATCGTATGCAGCAGGACGCAGCATGGGTCGGTTGTGCGGATCTGCCGATCACGATGGAGCCCAGAGCGGTGCTGCAGCTGCGGGATCTGCTGGTGCGCTACCCGGGTGCGCCGGAGCCCACGCTCCATGGCCTCGAGCTGAGCCTGGGGGCGGGCGAACGGCTGGCCCTGGTGGGGCCCTCGGGCTGCGGCAAGAGCACCGTGGCGCGGGCGGTGCTGCAGCTGCTGCCAGCCGGCAGCCAGTGCCAGGGAGAGCTGCTCCTGGCCGGGGTCGACCCGCGCCACCTGCCGCCACCGGAGCTGCGCCGCCTACGAGGGGAGGCGGTGGGGCTGGTGTTTCAGGACCCCATGACCCGTCTCAACCCGCTGCTCAGCATCGGCGCCCACCTTGCCGACACCCTGGCGGCCCATCGGCCCCAGGCCCCCAGCGGTGCCCTGCGGGAACGGGCTGAAAGCCTGCTGCGGCGAGTCGGCATCGGGCCCGAGCGCTACGGCAGCTACCCCCACGAATTCAGCGGTGGCATGCGCCAACGGGTGGCCATCGCCCTGGCCATGGCGCTGAGCCCAAAGCTGGTGATCGCCGATGAACCGACCACCAGCCTTGATGTGGCCGTCGCGGCGCAGGTGATGGCCGAGCTCAGCCAGCTTTGCCGCGAGAGCGGCAGCGCCCTGCTGCTGATCAGCCACAACCTGGCCCTGGCCGGGCAGTGGTGCGACCGCATCGCCGTGCTCGACCAGGGCGGCCTGGTGGAGCAGGGGCCTGCCCGGGCGCTGCTGCAGGCGCCCCGCTCAGCGCTGGGGCAACGCTTGGTGGCCCGCGCCCGCGCTCTGGAGAACAGCCGCAGTGTGGCGCCGCAGCAGGCGCCGCTGCTGCTGGAGATCGCCGGCCTGCGCTGCTGGCACCGGTTGGGCGGGCCGCTGTGGGCACCGCGCTGGCTCAAGGCGGTCGATGGCGTCAGCCTGCGGCTTCAGGCGGGTGAGACCGTCGGCCTGGTGGGGGCCTCGGGCTGCGGCAAGAGCACCCTCTGCCGGGCGCTGCTGGGCCTGACCCCGGTGCGCGGCGGCAGCGTGCGGCTCGAAGGCCGCGACCTGCTCAGCCACCGCGGCGGCCGCCAGCAGCGCCAGCTGCGCCGCCAGATCCAGATGGTGTTTCAGGACCCGCTGGCCTGCCTCAACCCCCAGATGCGCGTGGGCGAAGCGATCGCCGACCCGCTGCTGATCCACGGCCTGGCCAGCCGCAGCGTCGCCCTGGAGCGGGCCCGCCAGCAGCTGGCGGCGGTGGGGCTCAACCCGCCGGAGCGCTTTGAGCAGCGCCGCCCGCGCCAGCTCTCGGGGGGTCAGCAACAGCGGGTGGCCATTGCCCGCGCCCTGATCCTGCAGCCGAAGCTGCTGCTCTGCGATGAGAGCGTCAGCATGCTCGATGCCGAGGTGCAGGCGGAAATCCTCGAACTGCTGCGCGATCTGCAGCAGAGACTGGGCCTGGGGCTGCTGTTTGTGACCCACGATCTGGCGGTGGCCAGCGGCTTCTGCCACCGCGTGATCGTGCTCGACGGCGGCCGCATCGTCGAGGAGGGTCCAGGCGCCGCGCTGCTGGCCGATCCCCAGGCCGCGATCACCCGCACCCTGGTGGACGCCTGCCCCCGGCTGCCCTGATCAGCCCGACTGCTCGGCGAGCACCTGATTGGCCGAGCGATTGGCGCGCACCAACTTGTCGCAGAGATTGCGAGCGATCAGCGCATTCACCTTTTCAAACACCGCCGGCATCGACAGTTTGAGCTTGCCGATGGCTGCTGCTTTCCAGCTGAGCAAGCGCAGGGAGGTGGCCAAGACGTCGGCCGAAGCCGGCTTGCCGGTGAGCATGGAGAACTCAGCGATCCAATCGCCGCGCTGCAATCGGGCCGAGGCCGTATGCCCATCCACCACCAGATCAGCGGCGCCATCGATCACAAAATAAAGTGCCTCAAAGTGTTCACCAGAAGCAACGATCACGCTGGGCTCAGACTGTTCAACCACAACAACATCAGAGAGCCTCAGCAGGCGTCTGAATTCAAAGGGAAGCAAGGTGGAGAAACAAAGCCTGTACAGCTCGCGCCAACCCGGCTGCAGCGAAAAGATCGAGCGGGCATAAAAATAGTTGCCGATCATAAAGATATTCAGGGCGATGTCCAGCAATGCCCCGCTGAGAATCGATTTCATCCCTGGACTGGCCAGGCCTATCCAAAGCACCAAAAAAACATAGCCAATTGAAATGCAGATCGTGAAACAGCGAAACAAGAGCAGCGATGTTGACAACAGCGCCAACGACTCCAACAAGCCAATCAGCGTGAAGTAAAAATCCGGACTCGACAACAGCGCCTGGATAGCCATCTGAACCGAGAGAGAGCGCGAACAGGGCTCTATGTCCTCTCAGCATGGACAAGGTGCGCCAAGACGGCAACACCAGCAGGCCGTCACAGGCGTTGGTTCAAAGCGTCCACCAGGACGCCTTGAGGAAATAGTCCTCATCCTCGTACTCAACCAAAGCACCATCGCGGTGCTCAACAAAGTCGCGGCTCACCACATCAAACCCACGATCCCGGGCGTCCTGGGCAACGGCATCGACATCCGCGGCGGCCGTTGAGCGC
>VGPQ01000165.1 GCA_016882555.1 Cyanobacteria bacterium M_surface_7_m2_040 | reverse complement strand
CTTCTGTGCCATGACGCATCAAGGCGATCGCCTGAGTGGCTCGCCCCTCGCCGTGATGGCGCAGCATCCAGCGGTAGACCTCCAACACACTCAGGTTTGGTACCACCAAGGCCTCGGGCTGCTCGATGGCCGAGCCGAAGCGGCTGGCACTGGGGCCATCGGTGAAATATTCGATCCAGCCCGATGAATCCACCAGCCAGAGCAGTTCAGCCATGGTCGAGCGGGCGATCCAGGTCGTGGTTGAAGTTGTTGGGTCCGGTCACGAAGCCCCGCAGGGCGCCAGGTGCTGCCACGGGCACCAGCTCGATCCGGCCTGGTAGCGGCACCACCTGGAGCTTCTGCCCTGCCTTCAGGCCCATCTGCTCGCGCACGCCGCGGGGGATCACCACCTGGAACTTCGGCGACACCGTGGTGACATCCATGGCTCATCGATCGCACTTGCGTACAACGTAGCCCTGATAGATCTTCTTGGGGGCTGGCATCGAGTTGTGAAGCAACGGTGCTGGAGCCCCGGGCCTGCATGTGATGATCCCCCAACTGACCGGCACAGCGCCGCTGCTGATCTATGCAGATCCTCAACACCCTCACCGTTCTGGCCCTGGTGGTGCTGTCGTTTGCCCTGATCGTGGCGGTGCCCGTGCTGTACGCCAGTAGTGAAGATTCCGGCCGCTCCAACCGCCTGATCCTGCTCGGAGGCCTCGCCTGGGTGGCCCTGGTGCTGCTCAACTGGGGCATGAGCATCTTTGTGGTCTAGGCGCTGCTGCGTAGCCTTAGGGCATTCGCACAACAACCCAGTGGCCAGCTTCGAAGGAACCTTCACCGGCGCCAGCGGCCTCCGAATCGCCATCGTGGTGGCGCGGTTCAACGATCTGGTCACCGACAAGCTGTTGAGCGGCTGCCTCGATTGTCTGGGTCGCCACGGGATTGACACCGGGGCCACCAGCTCCCAGCTCGACATCGCCTGGGTGCCCGGCAGCTTTGAAATTCCCTTGGTGGCTCAGCGCCTGGCGGCCAGTGGTCGCTACCAGGTGGTGATCACCCTGGGGGCCGTGATCCGCGGCGATACCCCCCACTTCGATGTGGTGGTGGCCGAAGTGAGCAAGGGCGTGGCCGCCGTGAGCCGCTCCACCGGCATCCCCGTGATCTTCGGTGTGCTCACCACCGACACGCTGCAACAGGCCCTCGAACGGGCCGGCATCAAGAGCAACCTGGGCTGGAACTACGGCCTGCAGGCGCTGGAGATGGGCAGCCTGATGGCTGCGTTGCCCGGCTGAGTGGCAAGGCTGAAAGCTTCGGGCTGAAGGGCGTATTTGAGGGGCGACCGAGATCCTGGAGGTGGTTTCGTGTGCTCTCTGGAATTCTGTACAGGTTGTACAGATTTTGCGACAGCGCGATTTCAGTCAGCCTGGAGCGTCGCTCAGCCCTGAAGTTTCGCGGAATCCAGGAGCCTCGCCTGCCCCTGGTTTTACCAGCAGAGCTTGGGGGGCCGCGACGCGGAAGCCCAGCTGCTCGTAGAAGCCGGCGCTGTTGGTGGTCATCAGGTAGATGCGCTCGACGCCGCGCAGGGCTGGGGCAGCGAGCAGGGCCTCCACCACCCGGCGGCCGAGGCCGAGGCCGTGCAGGTCGCCGGCCACCACCACATCCCAGAGCACGGAGCGGTAGATGCCATCGCTGCTGGCCCGACCAAAGCCCACTAGGCGTTTGCCCTGCCACAGGCTCACCACCACGCTGCTGCCGGCCAGCAGCCTGCGCAACTGCGCCTTGGTGCGCCCTTGGGCCCAGAAGGCGTGCTTGTTGAACAGGCGCTGCAGCTTCCACAGGCCGCGGGTGGGCCGCAGGCCGGGGCCCAGGCCAAACCAGCGCAGGCCCGGGGCGCCCGGGGCGTGGATCAGGAGCTGCAGTGCTGCCATGGCAACATCGTCCCAGCGGAGTGTGCTCCATGAACCGCAAGGGCATCATCCTGGCTGGCGGTACGGGCACTCGGTTGCATCCGATCACCCAGGCGGTGAGCAAGCAGCTGCTGCCGGTGTACGACAAGCCGATGATCTATTACCCGCTCAGCACCTTGATGCTGGCTGGGATTCGGGAGGTATTGATCATTAGCACCCCCCACGATCAACCGGCCTTTGAGCGCCTGTTGGGTGATGGGTCGGCCTGGGGCATGACAATCGCCTATGCCGTGCAGCCCAGCCCGGATGGGCTGGCCCAGGTGTTTCTGATCGGCGCTGAGTTTCTCAACGGCGCCTCGGCGGCCCTTGTGCTCAGCGACAACCTTTTTCATGGTCACGACCTGATTCCCCAACTGCAGGGCTGCAATGGCCCAGCCGAGGGGGGCCACCGTGTTTGCCTATCCGGTGCGGGATCCCGAGCGCTACGGGGTGGTGGAGTTTGTCGCCGATGGCCGCGTGCAGAGCCTCGAGGAAAAACCCAGCAGGCCCAGGTCGCGCTATGCGGTCACGGGGCTCTATTTCTATGACGCCTCGGGGGTGGAGCGGGCCCGGCGGGTGCAGCCCTCACCCCGCGGCGAGCTGGAGATCACCGATCTCAACCGGATGTATCTGGAGGAGGGACTGCTGCAGGTGGAGTTGATGGGCCGCGGCATGGCCTGGCTGGATACGGGCACCTGCGATTCGCTGCATGAGGCCGGCAGCTACATCCGCACCCTGGAGCACCGCCAGGGCCTCAAGGTGGGTTGCCCGGAGGAGGTGGCCTGGCGGCTGGGCTGGATCAGCCCTCACCAGCTGGCGGCCCTGGCGGCGCCGCTGCCTAAAAGTGGCTACGGCGACTACCTACTGCAATTGCTGGAGAGCCCCGATGCAGGCTGAAGGGCTCACCACGGCGGCGGGCGTGGCGCTTGAGGGGCCCCTGCTGCTCACCCCACGGGTGTTTGACGACGGGCGGGGCTTCTTCTTTGAGAGCTGGAACCAGCAAGCCTTCAACGCCGCCGCCGGCGACACCACCTTTGTGCAGAACAACCACTCCCGCTCGAGCCGGGGCGTGTTGCGGGGCCTGCATTACCAGCTGCCGCCCCATCCCCAGGGAAAGCTGGTGCGCTTTGTGGTGGGGGAGATCTTCGATGTGGCGGTGGATATCCGCCGCGGGTCGGTCACCTTCGGCCAATGGGCGGGGGCGCGCCTGAGCGCCGAGAACCACCAACAGCTCTGGGTGCCGGCGGGCTTTGCCCACGGCTTCCTCACCCTGAGCGAGCAGGCCGAGGTGCTCTACAAAACCACCGACTTCTGGGATCGCGACTGCGAGCGCGCCATCCGCTGGGATGATCCCCAGCTTGCGATCGCCTGGCCGGTTGAGATCCTGGCTGGGGCGGAGTCGGAGTTCACAGCCCCCAGCTGTCGGAGAAGGATGCCGCGGCGCCGCGCCAGCTCGAGCTGGCACCTTCCGATTTGTTCAGCTGACGTCAGAGTGGCAGCCAGTGCAGGCCTTGGAAGCGATCGAAATCACGATCGAAGCTCACCAGTCGCCAGCCATTGGCGATCGTCAGGGCGGCGAGATAGGCATCGGTGTGGAGCCGCGCGGGCAGCGCGGTGCTGGAGAGCAGGCTGTGAAAGAGGTCCCAGCCGTCGTGCTCGGGTGCTGCCATGGCCACACCAGGTTGGCGGCAGAACGCCTGCAGGAGAGCGGAAGCTTCCGCTGAAGGCAGCACCGCCGCGCCCATCAGTTTGGGTTGGCTCACCAATCGGATCAGGCCCAGCGCTGTGACGGTGCAGAACAGCACCTCTGGTGAAGCCTGCTGCTCCCAGTAGTGCAGTGCCTGCCTGTGGTGTGGGTGATCCGTGGCGGCCAGAGCCAGCCACACGTTGAGATCGGGGAGATCCGCCGGATCGGAGTGGGATGTCAAGCGTCGAGCAGTTCAAACAGCGAGGCGTTGCTCAGATTGTGGCTGGGGCTGCTGAGGGAGCTGTGCAGTTGGGGCAGGCTTTCTGCCGTGCGCTGCGTTGCTGCAGCGGGGGGGGTTGTGCTGAGGCCCTGTTCTACATAGCTGCGCAGCAGCTGCTTGAGCGTCACGTGCTCATGGGCTGCTCGGGCCTTCAGGCGCGCAAACAGGGGGTCGGGCAGCTCCAGGGTGGTGCGCATGGCTGTGCCTGCTGGTGTGCGCATCTTAGTGCGCATCAAGCGGGCCTTCAGCCGAGCCATTCCTGAGAGAGCTCGGCAACAGCCCGGAATTCAGGGTCTTTGTGTAGCAGCGTGGCCCCGATCTGCTGGGCGGCGGCAGCAATCCAGGCATCTGCGAGCGACAGGGAATGGCATGCCTTGATGCTTGCGGCGCGCTCCAGCAGGGGCTCCGAGGCCTCAACC
>VGPQ01000164.1 GCA_016882555.1 Cyanobacteria bacterium M_surface_7_m2_040 | reverse complement strand
GGATCGCTGGATCCGCAGCCACACGATCGAGCGTTTCGGGCCGGTGCGGGCGGTGGAACCGCTGCAGGTGTTCGAGCTGGCCTTCGAAGGGATTCAACGCTCCAGTCGCCACAAGAGCGGCATCGCCGTGCGCTTCCCCCGCATCAGCCGCTGGCGCCGCGACAAACCGGCCAGCGAAGCCGACACCCTGGCCAGCGCCCTGGCGCTGCTGGAGGCCCGGCCGTGACCCCTGGCCAACCGGCACGCCCCGCGCGCCAACGTCTCGAACCCCGGCTCGCCCCGATCGAGGCCTGGTTTGCGCAGCAGGGCTGGACGCCGATGCCGTTCCAGCGGCAGTGCTGGAACGCCTACCTGAAGGGCGACAGCGGCCTGATCCAGGTGCCCACCGGCTCGGGCAAAACCTATGCGGCGGTGATGGGTCCGATCGCCGAACTGCTCGATGAGAGCGGCTGGAGCGAGGGGCAGACCAGCACCGCACCCGGCGGCCTGCGGCTGCTCTACATCACGCCGCTGCGCGCCCTCAGCCGCGACCTGGCCCTGGCGATCGAAACCCCGATCGCCGCCATGGGCTGGCCGCTGCGCGTCGCCATTCGCAACGGCGACACCAGCAGCCATGAACGCAGCAAGCAACTGCGCACACCGCCCCAGATCCTGATCAGCACCCCCGAATCGCTCAGCCTGCTGCTGGCCAATGCCAAAGCCGAGGAGCTGTTCGGCCAACTGCAGGCGGTGGTGCTCGACGAATGGCACGAACTGATGGGCAGCAAGCGTGGCGTGCAGGCCGAGCTCTGCCTCAGCTGGTTGCGGCGCCTACGGCCGAGCCTGCGCACCTGGGCGATCAGCGCCACCATCGGCAACCTCGACGAGGCGGCGCAAGCGGCCATCGGGTTGCCATTCGACACCAAGCTCGCGGCAGCCAGCACCCATCCACGCCAACCCCGCATCATCACCGCAGCGATCACGCGGGACACGGCGATTCGCAGCCTGCTGCCCGACACGATCGACGGCTTTCCCTGGGGTGGGCACCTGGGCCTGCGCATGTACGAGGCGCTGGTGGCGGGGCTTGATCCGGCAGTGAGCACGCTGCTGTTCACCAACACCCGCAACCAGGCCGAACGCTGGCACCAGTGCCTGCGCTTCGCCTGCCCCGAGATGGAGGGCGCCCTGGCGCTGCACCACAGCGCCATCGATCGCGCCGAACGCGAGGCGATTGAAGCCGGCGTCAAAGCCGGTGTACTGCGCTGGGTGGTGTGCACCAGCTCGCTGGATCTCGGGGTCGACTTTCAACCCGTGGAGCGGGTGGTGCAGATCGGCAGCGCCAAGAACCTGGCGCGGCTGCTGCAACGGGCCGGCCGCAGTGCCCATTGCCCCGGCGGCACCTCCCAGGTGCTGTTCATGCCCACCAATGCCCTTGAGCTGCTGGAGGTGAGCGCCATGCGCCGCGGTTTGGCGCATGGCCTGGTGGAGCACCGGCGCCCGCCAGCACTGCCGCTCGACGTGCTGCTGCAGCACCTGGTGACCCTGGCCTGCGGGCCGGGCTTTACACCGGAGCTGGAGCTGCAGAGCGTGCGCGGCAGCTGGAGCTTCCGGGAGCTCAGCGACGAGCAATGGCAGTGGTGCCTGCAGTTCCTCGAACACGGGGGGCAGTCGCTGGCGGCCTACCCCCGCTACCGCAAGCTGGTGCGCTGCCGAATCGAAGACGGCGAAGCCCCCGTCGGCAGCGAGCCCTTTCGCTACCGGGTGCTCGACAAAGCGATCGCCCGGCTGCACCGCTTCAACATCGGCACGATCACCGCTGACCGCTCGGTGAGCGTGCGGTTTGTGCGCGGCGCCGTGCTGGGCCACGTGGAGGAGGCCTTCATCGGCCGGCTCAAGCCGGGTGACGTCTTCTTCTTCGCCGGGCGCCAGCTGGAGTTTGTGCGGCTGCGGGAGATGACCGCCCTGGTCAAGGCCACCAGCAAAAAAAGCAGCACCGTGCCGGCCTGGGCCGGTGGCCAGATGGCCCTGTCAGATCTGCTGAGTGAGGCCCTGCGTGAAGAGATCGACCGCTGCGCCAGGGGCCAGCTCGACACCCCAGAACTTCAGGCGCTCGAACCGCTGCTGCAGCGCCAGGCCGATCTCTCGAGCCTGCCGCGGAGCGACCAGCTGCTGCTCGAGCACTGCCGCAGCCGCGAGGGAAGCCACCTGTTCGTCTACCCCTTTGAGGGCCGGTTTGTGCATGAAGGCATCGGCTTTCTGTGGGCCTGGCGACTGGCACGGCACCGCGCCAGCACGATCACCGTGTCAGTCAACGACTACGGCTTTGAGTTGCTGGCCCCGAAGGGCTACCCCTTTGACGAACTGCTGGAGCTCCATGGCGACGAGCTGCTCGACAGGCAAGAGCTCGATGCCGACCTGCAGCAGGCGATGAATTTTTCCGAGCTCTGCCGCCGCCGCTTCCGGGCCATTGCCCAGGTGAGCGGGTTGATCTGCCAGACCATGCCTGGTCAGAGCAAGACCGGCGGACAACTACAGATCAGCGCCGCGCTGTTGTTTGATGTGTTCAGCAAGCATGAGCCCTATCATCTGCTGCTTGAGCAGGCCCGCCGTGAAGTGCTCGATCAGCAGCTTGAGCGTCCACGGCTGCAGGCGGCACTGCAGCGCATGGAGTCCTGCAGCTGGGTGCTGGAGCGGATCCCCAGGCCGGGGCCGCTGGCGTTCCCCCTGCTGGTGGAGCGCCTCAACAACCGGCTCAGCAACGAATCACTGCTGGAGCGGGTGCAGCGCCTGATCGCCGAGGCCCGCCACATCGAGGCATAACCCTCAGGCCAGGCCGAGCGTCAGGCGCTCGGCTTGGTGGCGATCACGGCAAAAAAGGGATCACCCTTGCCCCCGATCAACCCCGTCCAGCCTGAGGCGCGGGTCTGTTCGGCGATCAGCTCGGGCCGAGGCCAACCCTGGGCCATGAGCACCTGGGCCACGGTGGCGAGATGGTCTCGGTCGCTGCCATCGGCCCACACCTGGGGCGCCTTGGTGAAGAACATCCGGTTCGAGAACGCCACGATCAGCTGGCCCCCCGGCCGGGTGATGCGCAGCAACTCGGCGGCCACCGGCTCGGGATACTGCAGGTACTGCCACCCCGCCACGATCAGCACGGCATCCACGCTGCTGTCGTTCAGCGGGATCTCCTGGGTTTGGTTGAGGTTCTGCAGCCAATGACAATCGAGGCGGCGGTTGGCGGCCAGCTCCTTCTCATTGAGCCCATGGCCGATCACCTGCGCGTAGTTCACCTCATCGGGCAGGTGCGACACCCAGCTCGACATCAGATCGAGCACCACCGCCTGGGGCGCGATCCGTTCGCGGTACAGCGCCGTAAGCCGCCCGCGGAATGCCGAATCGAGATGCTGCACAAACCGGGGTTCGGCATAGAACAGCTGATCGTCGCTGTTGTCCCATTTGCGCCGCTGGGCCTCCGTCAGCACCTGAACGACCACCACCCGGCCCATTGCCATTTCGGCGACGTTAACGACGCAGCGCGACGGGCTGAATGGCCCCACAAAAAACCCCCGGCACAAGACAGGGGCGGGGGTGTTCTCATGGTGTGAAGGACCGTTGCCGGTCACCCAGGGGGTTCAGCCCTCGACCTTCACCGTGACCGATGTGACCGTGTTGGCCTTGGGGGCGCGGACGCTGAGCAGTCCATCGCGATAGCTGGCCACCAGCTGTTCGCGCTCGATCGCCTGCGGGAAGCGGAAGCTGCGGCTCCAGGTGCCATAGCGGAATTCACTCACCAGCAGGTTGGGCTGTGCCTCACCTTCACTGGCGGAATCAGCCTGATCGGGCCGGCGACGCTCGGCGCTGATCACCAGGGTGCGATCGGTGGCCTTGACCTCGATGGCGTCCTTGGCAACGCCGGGCAGTTCCAGGATCACCTGGTAGGCGTCAGCCGATTCGTGCACCTCGGCGGCAGGCACGCGCTCGGCGGTCTGCAGTTGCTGGGTGAGCTGCTGCTCGATGCGATCAAACAGATCGAAAGCGGAAGAAGAACGCAGGGTTCGCATGGTTCGGATGGCGAAGGATCGGATGGCGGGGTGTCGTTCGCCCCGGTGCACCCACCATTGCCGCCGCCGACACTGGCGCGGATCAGGAGAGCCGAACCGATCGATTCGGCCCTCACCACCCAGGGTCGGCAGACCCCACAGCATCACCGTAAGAACCGGCCCCTGGGCAGCACCAGCGGCCACCACCACGACCTGCTGATCGGCCCGGCTGCGATGCCATGAGGTCTCGCCTTCGAGCGTTCACGAGCCATCCAGGCGCCGGCCCTTCACCGCAGCTGAGGTAACCGA
>VGPQ01000163.1 GCA_016882555.1 Cyanobacteria bacterium M_surface_7_m2_040 | reverse complement strand
GCATGCCCCACCCGTGGCCCTGGGCCAGGGGGATGGGCTGGGCTGGCAAGCCGCGACGGAGGCTGGGACAGTGGCTGCGACATGGACCACCGGGGCGAGGGGGGCCGACCTGCTGCTGTTTGAACTTCGCTGAGCTGAGCTGAGCCCACCCAGGCTCACAATGGTGGTTCGCCCAGCCACGCAGCCATGCTGAATCCGCCGCGCGGCTACCTGACCCTGGCCTGGCTGGGGCTGGTGGCCAATGTTCTGGTGCTGCCGCTGGCGGTTGCCGCGATCCTGGCCGATCGCAGCTGGTTGGCCACCAACATCGCCGTTGGCGCCGGGGGGGTGCTGCCCACCGCCGTGGTGGGCATCGTCGCCAGCATCGCCCTGCTGCGTTGGCGCCGCTGGGGGCAGATCCTGGCAATCGTGGCTTTGGCGATGGCCCTGGCCGTGGGGCTTCCCTACGGCATCGTGCGGTTGGTGCTGGTGGAGCAGAACCGTGCGCTCATGGCTGTGCTGGCGCCGCTGCACTGGGCCAGCTGCACTGCAGCGCTGGTGTTCTGGTGCCGGCCCGCGATTCGCCGTTACCTCACGTAACCAAGTGGCGCCATCACCCAAAGATGTTGTGAAGACGACAGACCGAGGCTCCGGCTCTGCAGATGATGGAGTCACTGGACGTTTATAAACAGGGATGCGGCGATGACGAGTGGGCTGATGAATTGGGCTGCCATGGCGGGCGCGCTGTGGGGCGGTGGTGTTGCGTCCCGCAGCAGCAACCCTGCCCGCCACTACAGGTTGGTGGACCAGCAGGGCTGCCCCCATCCGGTGCTCGATGACCTCTACGACTCCCTGGATGCCGCCTGGGAGGAAGCGCGCCGCTGGTGGTGCGAGCAGATGGGCAGCGACCGCGAGCCCGTTGGCATTGGCATCGAGGTCAGCACCGGTTGTGGCAGCTGGCGCACCCTGCGTCATCCCGGCAGCTGAGGTCAGGGCGAAGCCCTGATCAGGGGCCCGCCCCCGTCAGCGCTGGCGGTGGCTGCAGCGGCGGAAGGTGGGGCGTGGGGTCGAGGGCCAGCGGCAGCTCTGCCTGACGCCGCAGTTCAAAGTGCAGGTGGGGCCCGGTGGCGGTGCCGGTCATGCCCACCCGGCCCAGGGGCTCTCCCTCGTTGAGGCTGCTGCCCACGGTCACCTCGATCTGCTGCAGATGGGCATACAGGGTCTGCAGGCCTCGGCCGTGGTCCAGGATTACGGTGAGGCCGTAGCCGCTGAGGGATTCGGCCAGCACCACCGTTCCGCTCAGCGCCGCCAGCACCGGTGTGCCGCTGGGGGCGGCGAAATCGACGCCGGTGTGCATGCGCCAGGCGCCACGGCTTTCGGAATAGCGCCAGCCCCAGGGATCAATCTGCAGGGCCAGGACCGCCAGGGGGTAGGCCAATGGCGGCACCGCAGGCTCCCCACCCATCTCGGGGGCACCAAGGCTGCTGCTGAGCCACCGTTCGGGCGGCAGCAGGGGGGCCACGGGCACCTGTGGCGGCACCTCCGCCGGCATGGAGACCGGCAGCGTGGCTCCAACCTCAGCGGCACGCATCGGGATGGCGGCGAGCATCATCAGGCCCAACGCGCCACTGCGCAGCAGCGGCCACCAACGGCAGGGCTTCAAGACGTGGTTCAGAACCGATCGGGCATGTAGATCCGCAGGGTGCCGTATCCAAGCGGCGTTGGCGAGGGGTCTGGGCCAGCCGGGAAGGCCGTCACCTGAAACATGTAGGTGTCGGCCATCGCCGGATTGTTCCAGGGCTTGAGCACCACGGTGACGGTGCTGCCAGGGGGCACCGGCTGCGGAAAGGTGATGGCAAACGTGCGGCTGGCCTGCTCAAAGCTGGCGCGCACCGGCACGGCCGCCCCCAGCTGCCGCGGCCGCCCCAGGAAGGCGCGGGTGGCCTCCACGTTGAAGGGGAACTGGCGGTCGACACCGCGGGTCTGGGCAATGCGAAGCGCGGCCAGAGGGGCCCCGGCTGCGGGGTCGAGCTGCACGGTGAAGTAGTACTCGGCCCAGGGCTCCCAGACCGTGGTGTAGTAACTGATCAGATCAACCGACCAGGGCGGCTTGCTGAAGTAGGTCTTGCCGCGCAGTTCGAGACCCTCGGCCGCCCCATCGCCCAGCGTGCCCAGGGCCAGCAGCAGGGGAGCGGCCAGGCGAACGGGGTCTGGCCAGCGGCGGCAGGCCTTGAGCCCGGCAATCGCGGCGGCGGCAGCCATGGCGCCCATCCTCAACTGTGCCGACCCTAAGCAGGGTGCACGAATGGGGCTGGATCCTGATCGCGGCGGTGCTGCAGCGGCAGCGGCGGCCCTGGCGCCCCAGTGTCGACCGGGTCCTGGCTGGCAGTGGCTTCTAGCGCGGCCCGCAGCACACGGGCGGCATGCAGACCCATGTCGCGCGGCACGCTGATGCGATCGCGCAGGTAGCGAAGTCCTGGGGCGGTGTGCGGTGGCGGCGCAGCAGCCTCCGACGGCGCAGCGTCCAAAGGGGCACGCAAGCGCGTGAGTGCCAACCGCAGGGCTGCATCGAGGGCGGCGGGGTCGCCCGCGGTGGCAGCCGCCAGGCGCGCCACCAGGGTGGCCCCATGGCGCACCACCCGTCCCACCGCCTCGCGCGCGGGGTCGATTGCGGCGGGCGCTGAGGTCTCGGGATCCGGCTGCTGCAGCGGCCAGTGGCCCGCATCGATCTGGGCAGCCCAGCGCTGCTGTTCAGGACTGCCACTGGCGTAGCAGCCCCCCATCTGCGGCGGCAGGTCGTGGGCGTGGGTGTGAAAGTCGCTCTGGGTGCCCAGGTAGCTGGAACGCCGCTCCAACGCCTGGAACCAGCGGTCGATGCCAGGGTGCTGCTGCCGCAGCGCAAAACCCTTGTAGTAGGCCAGGCTGGCGTTCATGCGCTCGAGGTAGGGCACGAACACCAGATCGGCCGTGGCCGGTTCCTCGCCCAGCAGAAACGCCCCGGGGGCAGCCGCCAGAGCCTCCTCCATGGCCGAGGCGAAACGCTGGAACTGCTGCTGAGCGCGCTGCTCTTCGCTGGAGGAGAGCCCCGGAGTGCACAACCACAGGCACCAGGCGCGAAACAGCAAGCGCTCGAGCTGGCGCAGCTGCAGCACCGTGGGGTCCTCGAAACCCAGCGGGCCCAGGGGCCCGTAGGCCTGTTCCAGGGCGGCCAAGATCCGATCGCTTTCAGTGATCAGCCGGCCGTCGAGATCCAGGGCCGGCAGCATTCCCGAGGGCACCAGGCGGGAGTACCAGGCTTCTTTCTGCCCGTAGCAGAACATCGTGACCTTGCGGATCCGGTACGGAATCCGCCGCTCCTCGAGCCACAGCCAGATCTTCTGGCAGTAGGGGCACCAGGCGTGATGATCGCGATAGAGCGTTACCCGCACATCGGATTCACGGGCGCCGAACAAGCGCAGCGTGGCCTGGGCACTGGTGGGCCCGTCACGCCGCAGAAGCTCCAGCGCCTCGCCCTCGGCGGCAGCCGCCCACTGGCGCAGCTGCTGCCAGCTGAGGGCGCCGTCGGGATGGTCGGACTGCATGACTGTTGGGACGATCCAGGCTGCCGGGAGCTGCAGTCTGGCGGCTCGCGTTCCGCTGCAGCACTCCTTGGATTCGGCCGATACTCCCTTGAACAGCAATGTTCGACGCCTTCACCAAGGTCGTTGCCCAGGCTGACGCCCGCGGCGAATTCATCAATGCCGGCCAGATCGATGCTCTGGCTGCCATGGTTGCTGACAGCAACAAGCGCATGGATTCCGTCAACCGGATCACCTCCAACGCGTCCGCCATCGTCACCAACGCCGCTCGCGAACTGTTCGCCCAGCAGCCCGCTCTGATCGCCCCCGGCGGCAACGCTTACACCCACCGCCGCATGGCTGCCTGCCTGCGCGACATGGAGATCGTTCTCCGCTACATCACCTACGCCACCTTCACCGGTGATGCTTCGGTGCTGGAAGACCGTTGCCTCAACGGCCTGCGTGAGACCTACCTCGCCCTCGGCGTGCCCGGCGCTTCGGTGGCAGAAGGCATCCGCAAGATGAAGGACGCCGCCATTGCCATCGCCAACGATCGCAACGGCATCACCCCCGGTGACTGCTCCGCTCTGATGAGCGAAATCGGCACCTACTTCGATCGCGCTGCCGCTGCTGTCGCCTGATTCAGGCCGCCTGAGCCTGATCGAGCCCCGGGCTGGTGGTCAGCCCGGGGCTTTTTGATGACACGGCTTTGCTGCATTGGCTCAGCGCTCGTTCGATCAGCCGGCGATGGGCCTAGGCGCCTGAAAGCAGCTCACCTCGAGCCCGGCCGCCACGGCATCGGCACACA
>VGPQ01000162.1 GCA_016882555.1 Cyanobacteria bacterium M_surface_7_m2_040 | reverse complement strand
TGGGTCATGGTGGTGCGGCTGGTGCTGCGCAACAGCTCAGGACTGAGCCGCTGCTGCAGCGCAGGCGAGGCCACGATCGCCGTGGCGCTGGTCTGACCATCGATGAGCAGCAGCAACTGATCGGAACCGGAACCCGTCCAGCGATCGAGCAGCTCCTGGCCAAACTGCGGCAGGCTCAGGTCATAGTCGAGCCGTGGCACGCTGACCCAGCTGGCCTGCAGCTGCTGCTGACTCAGAGCTTCGAGGCTCTTGCTGATGTCTGCGGCGCTCGCGCGGCTGAGCAACTGGGCCTGATCGAGCACGTGATTGGCGGGCGGTGCCGGTGGAAGATCGCTGGCATTGAGTGCCCAGACTGGAGCAGCGGGCCCCAACAGCATCAACAGGGACCAGATCGTTGCCACCAGAATCCGGGTGGCTGAGGCTATGCCGAACCGTTGCAAGGTCATCTGCTCGGATGCGCTCAGTCTGGCGTTTGCAGCTGCTCCTGTCTGCCTTTCGTAGCAGGCATCGACCGTTCAGGCGAGGGCATCACGGTGCAGCAGGGCGATGACCTCGAGAATCTGTTCGCCGCGGCCGTTCGGCAAGTCGAGTTGCTGCAGCAGCTGCTGCAGAAACTGTTCCTCCACCGGCTGCACCTGCCGATCGGCACGCACCAGGTGGGCCGCCAAGGCCAGCACCGTTTCCCGCTGCGGTGCGGTGAGGGCGGGAATCGCCGCCGCGATCAGCTTCGACCAGCCGTCCTGCCGCAGGCGTGTGAGCAGTTGGTCAAACAGCTCCCCCATGGCTTGTTCACTCTGGTCGCCGTAAGGGCTTCGAAATTCCAGTTGGGAGCGCAGAATCGTGGCTTCCTCCCGTCCCAGCTGGCCGTCACAGCCGACGGCGGCCAGGCAGATGGCGGCAAAGGCTTCGGGTGCGTTCATCGCGAGATGGCAGTACTGCTATTGCAGCAAGGATCCCGCGATCCGGCATCCTGAAGGCATGGCGAATCCTGCTCGGCTCTGCCTGGTCTGTGGTCTGCTGGGCCTCGCACTGACCGTGCTCAACCAGCTCAGTGCTGACCTGGTGTCGCCCTCGCTGCAGCGCAGCTCAGCCCTGGCCGCCCTCGTGTCGGTCGGGTTGATGCTGGTGGGTCTGCTGTGGACCCGTGCCGTTCCCGAAGCGGCGGCGCGGGCCCAGCTGCAGGGCCAGGAAGGACTGCTGCTGCGTCGCGATCTGCCTGCCGCATTGACCAGCGAGCTCGACTGGGGCTCCCGCATGTTGCTCACGGCCACGCCCGCTGCAGTGGTGCTGGTGCTGTGGCAGGGCGAGGTGCTGCTGCGCCGGGGGCTGCACAAGGGCGAGGCAACGGCGCTGCGCTTTGAGCCCGGCTCCATCTGCCAACAGGCCTGGCAGCGTCAACGCGCTATCCACCTGGTGGATCTCAAGCACTATCCCGGCCGTGATGAGTTCACCGCTCTGCTGCCCGGATTGCCAAGCGTGCTGGTGCAGCCACTGGGAGCTGATGGCCTGCTGGTGATCGGCGGTTGGTCGCCACGCTGCTTCTCCAGCTCCGATCAACATTGGATCGAAGGTTGGGGGCAGCGGCTCACAGCCGAATGGCTGTCGCCCTGGTCTTCGCCTCAGGCTTCGCCGGCGGCAGCACCAGCGTCGAGCGAACCCGTGCTCCCGGCGAACTGAATTCCAGCAATCCCCGCGACCCGATCCTGCCGTGCAACTGCTGGGCGCGGGTGGTCTGCTGATTGGCCTGACGCCTAAGCACGACACCACCGGAGGCGTTGACCTGGTCGGTGTTCCAGTTCCAGCGGCAGCGTTGGGCGCTGAGCGAGGCATCCGGTTGCCGCAGCTGGCAGCCGCCAAGGATCTCGGCCTCGTTGCTGGCCAGCAATAGACGCAAGGATTGCCCGGCGATGCGCAGCCCGCCAATGGCAGCGGTGAACGGGGCGTTGCTGCCCAGCGTGTTGGCGGCCAGATCAAGGGTGCTCGTTTGCGCCTGCAGCCAGGCGCTCTGGTCAGGAGCCTCGAGCCGAACCGGCCCCAGCAGGGTCAGCCTGCGGAGCGCGGTGTTGCCCTCCAGGCCCACCGCCTTGAGGCTGCGGTTGCCATTGCCGCGGGTTGGACTGCTCGCCTGCACGGGGCCAAGGGCGATCAAGCGACCACTCCCGGGTGACCAGTCGAGTTGTTGAAGTTGCAACCGCAACGGTCCTTCGCTCGGGCCCAGGGCTGCCCGCGTCTGCAGCGTCGGGCGCCCACGCAGCTGCAGCAGATCCTTCTCAAACAGCAGGGTGGCCTTGCTGGCTGTGAGCTTCAGCGTTCGGTCAAAGGCCTGAGCATGGCGGTCGAGTTCGATGCGCTGCTGACGCGGGTACCAGCGCATCCGTGAGGCCTGGATCATCACCGGGTCGGCACCCAGCCTCTCGACCGACACGGCCCCTTCCAGCTGGATCACATCCCCATCGCTGAGCACGGTGCCATGGCTGGCCTGGAGGCGGTAGAGGGCCTGGCCGTTGGTGTGAATGTCACCCCGCAGCTGGCGGGCCAGGGCCAACCTGCGGCTGAGGTCATAGCGGGCCTCGGGGCTGGTGACCGACCACAGCAATCGCCCCTGGGCATCCTGCTGGCGCAGGTTCAGGGCCTGGAACACAAAGGGGCTGTCGCGCCGGGGCTGCGCCTGTGGCGTCGATTGGGAACAGCCGCTCAGAGCCAGGGTGATCAGCGCTGCCAGCGCCGCCACCGCCGGGGGCTTCACAGGGGTGGTGGGGTGCAGGGTGGTCACAGCTCTCCCTCCAGCTCAAGCCGCGCCAGCACGGGGCTGGGTGCGGGCAACTGATCGCCGGGTTGCAAACCACCCCATTGCAGCAGGGCGTCCCAGCTGAGCGGGGCGGCAGCTGGATACTGGGCCAGCATGCGGGCGCTGAGCTCAGGGACCAGCGGCGACAGCAACAGGGCCACAATGCGCGTTGCTTCGAGCACCGCGTAGAGATCGGCGGCGACGCTGTCCTCCTGGCCGGGTTGCTTCATGCGACTCCAGGGGGCCTGATCATTGAGAAAACCATTGGCGCTGGTGGCAAGCCCCAGGGCGGCCTCTGCGGCGTTGCGGAAATCGAGTGTGTCCATGGCCTGGTTGTGCCGCAGGCACGCTTTCGTTGCCGCGGCGGCCAGGGGGTGCTGACGCTCAGCAGCCGCACCGGCTGGGGGCACCGCTTCGGCAAACCAACGCCGCGCCATTGAGCTGGTGCGGTTCAGCAGGTTGCCGATCGTGTTGGCCAGATCGTTGTTGATCAGATCCACAAACCGCTGCTGCTGGAAGTCGCCGTCATCGCCGAAGGGGATGTCGCGCAGCAGGTACCAACGCACCGCATCAGCACCGCAGCGCTCGAGCAGCACGGCCGGATCCAGCACATTGCCCAGGGATTTGCCCATCTTCTGACCCTCACGGGTCAGAAACCCATGGCCAAACACGCGCTGGGGCAATGGAAGACCAGCCGACAACAGCATCGCCGGCCAATAGACCGCGTGAAAGCGCAGGATGTCCTTGCCGATCACGTGCAGCTGGGCCGGCCACCCCCGCTCCACGATGGTCTCCAGGGAGTAGGGGTCACCAGGTTCAAGCAGGGCCGTCAGGTATCCCAGCAGCGCATCGAACCACACATAAAAGGTGTGCCCCTCATGGCCTGGCACCGGAATGCCCCAGGGCAGGTTCACCCGTGAAATCGAGAAATCCCGCAGGCCCTGGGCCACGAAGTTCTCCACCTCGCGCCGTCGGCTCTCGGGGGCGATGAAGCCGGGTTGGCGGATCAGCGTTTCGATCTGCTGCTGATACCGGGAGAGGCGGAAGAACAGATTGACTTCATCGCGCCATTCCAGGGGTTTGCGGTGGATGGCGCATTCCGGATCGCTGGCCTCGTGGGGGTCATCCTTGAACTCCTCGCAGGCCACGCAGTACCAACCCTGCTGGCGCCCCTCAACGATGTCGCCGTTGGCCTCGACCCGTGCATAGAACTGCTCGACGATGCGCCGGTGCCTGGGATCGGTGGTGCGGATGAACCGGTCATTGCTGATCTGCCAGCGCTGCCAGAGCTCGCGGTAGCCCTCGCTCACCAGATCGCAATGGGCCTGGGGGGTGAGGCCCGCGGCTTCAGCGGTGCGCTGAATTTTCTGACCGTGTTCATCGCAGCCGGTGATGAACACGACCTGCTCACCCTTGAGCCGCTGGAAACGAGCGATCGCATCGCAGGCCAGGGTGGTGTAGGCGCTGCCGAGATGGGCCCGATCGTTGACGTAATAGAGCGGAGTGGTGAGGGTGTAAGTCATCGGCCGGATCCTACGCAGCGCTTTTCTTGGGGGC
>VGPQ01000161.1 GCA_016882555.1 Cyanobacteria bacterium M_surface_7_m2_040 | reverse complement strand
CCCCCAGCACCGCGCTCCTGGTGGCTCCGGTGACGCTGATGGCATTGCCCGGGTGACCCTGCCGGTGCCACCAGGCCAGCAGGGCAAAGGCCAGGGCCTCGCGTTGGTGGTCGGCGATGCCCAGCGCCTGCAGCGGGCGCACCGCCATCCCCAGGCAACGTTGCCGCAGCTCGGCCATCAAGGTTTGGTTGCGACAGCCGCCCCCGGCCACCAGCAGCTCCACCGGGTGATGGTGCTGCAGATCCTGCGCCACACAGGCGGCGCTGAAGGCAGTCAGGGTGGCCAGCTGATCGGCGCTCTGCAGGTGGGTCATGGCGCCGAGGCGGCGCTCCAGGTCGTCTTGACCGAAGCATTCGCGGCCGGTCGACTTGGGCGGGTGTTGCTGCAGGTAGGGCTCCTGCAGCCATTGGCTGATCAGGTGTTCATCAGGCCTGCCCCGGGCTGCCCAGGCGCCACCGGTGTCGTGGCTGAGGCTGCCGCCGCTCAGCTGCTGCACCGCCAGATCGATGAGGCTGTTGGCCGGGCCGCAGTCCCAGCCGATCACGGGGGCCCCACGGTGCGGACCGTGCGCCGGCGGGATCATCGTCAGGTTGGCGATGCCCCCCAGGTTGAGCACGGCCCGCCAGCCGCCGATGCGGCCCAGCAGCGCCGCATCGGCGGGGGGCACCAGCGGGGCACCCTGGCCGCCAAGGGCCAGATCCGCGCCCCTGAAATCAAACACCACCGGGCGCTGCAGCAGCGTGGCCAGCAAGGGCCCCTGCAGCAGCTGCAGGCTGGCACCGCGCCGCTGCGGTGTCGGCGGGCGATGCCACAGCGTCTGCCCGTGGCATCCCACCAACTCGGCCTGGGCGGCGGGGTCGCAGGTGTGGGCCGCAGCGGCCTGCTGTTCGGTCACGGCTTCGGCCAGGTTCAGCAGCGCTTCGGTGCTGAGGCTGGCGCCCTGGCCTGCGGCAATCAGGGCCTGCCGCAAGGCCGGTGGGTAGGGCAGCGCGGCGCTGCTAAGAATCCGCCAGCGCGGGCGCCGGGGTGGGCCACTGAATTGGGCCAGCACGGCATCGACGCCGTCGGCACTGGTGCCGCTCATCAGCCCCAGCACCCGCATCGGCTTATTGGCTGGGAAGGGCTTCGAGCGCTTCGCTGGTGCCCATCACCACCAGCAGTTCCTCGGCCTGGAGAATCTGCGAGGCCGGCGGATTCACCACCAGGCGATTGTTGGGCCCCGCGGCCAGCACGCTCACGTTGAAGTTCTTGCGCAGGTTGAGATCCCGCAGGGATCGGCCGACGAAGGCCTGCGGCACCTTGATCTCCTCGATGCTGTTGCGGTCGTCCAGGCGCAGCCGCTCGAGCAAATTGGGCCGTACCAGCTCCATGCCGAGGCGGGTGCCCTGCATCTGCGAGGGGAAGACCACCTTGTCGGCCCCCACCCGCTTGAGCATCTTCACGTGCAGATCGCTGGTGGCGCGGGCGATCACCTGCCTCACGCGGCTGCCCTTGCCGTCTTTGACGATGAGGGTGGCGGTGATGCTGGCTTCGATCGGATCGCTGATGGCCACCACCACCGTGGCCACATCCAGAACTCCCGCCGCCCTCAGGGCTTCTTCATCGGTGCAGTCGACCACCCGGGCTTCCACGGCGGGGGCTCGTTGACGCAACTCATCGACGGCCCGCTGGCTGGCATCGATGGCCAGTACCTCGACCCCAAAGCGCAGCAGCTCCATGCACACGGCGCTTCCGAAGCGGCCCACGCCAATCACGGCAAAGCCTTCACGGCTTGAAGGGGCTTCGCCTTGCCATTGCCACCATTGGTTCATCGGCCTGGGGAGCGGAGGGGGTCAGTGTCGCTGGACGTGTGCAGCGATTCTGGCCCCCACCTTCCCTTGGCGACCTCAGCGGTTGGGCTGAGGGGTCATGCGCAGGTAGGGCCTGATTTCGGTGACACCCTTGGGGAACTTGCTGCGGGCTTCCTCGGTGGGGATCGAGGGGACCACCACGCAATCCTCTCCATCCTTCCAGTTCACCGGGGTGGCGACCTGGTGGTGGTCGGTGAGCTGCAGCGAGTCGATCACCCGCAGGATCTCATCAAAGTTGCGACCGGTGCTGGCCGGGTAGGTGATCTGCAGCCGCAGCTTCTTGTTGGGATCGATGATGAACACCGAACGCACCGTGAGGTTGTTCAGCGCGTTGGGGTGGATCATCCCGTAGAGGTCGCTGACCTTTTTGTCTTCATCTGCCAGGATCGGGTAGTCGACGGTCGTCTTCTGGGTATCGTTGATGTCACCGATCCAGCCCTTGTGGCTTTCAGCCGAGTCAACGCTGAGGGCGATCGTCTTGACGTTGCGCTTCTCCCATTCGGGGCGCAGGCGTGACACCTCGCCGAGCTCGGTGGTGCACACCGGGGTGTAATCGGCGGGGTGCGAAAACAGCACCACCCAGCTGTCGCCAGCGAAGTCGTAGAGGTTGATGGGACCCAGTTGGGAGTTCTGGGTGAAATCGGGCACGGTGTCGCCCAGTTGCAGCGCCATGACAGGGAGTCGAGCTTCGTGTCTATGTTGCCATAGCCGATCGGAATATGGGCTATATCCGTTCGATCAGCACACAGCGCAGCCCGGCGGCCCTGGCGCCGGCCAGGTCTTCGGGGCTGTCGCCCACATGCCAGACCTCGGCGGCTTCAAGGTCCAGGGCGTTCAGCGCCAAGGCGAAGGGGTGCGGGTCGGGTTTGGCAGCTCCCGCTTCGCTGGAGACCACCACGGCGTCGAGCAGATGGCTCAGCTCCAACTGCGCCAGCAGGCCATGGAGGCGGCGGTCGAAATTGCTCACCACAGCCAGCTTGAGCCCGGCCTCGCGCCAACCCCGCAGCTGCTCCACCACATCGGGAAACACCCGCCATTGCTCCGCCTCGGCAAAGTGATCAAACAGGGCCAGGCGCAGCTCCTGACTGGGTTCAGGCGCCTCCAGCGCCGCAAAGGTTTCGGCGATCCGATCGCCCCACCATTGCCGCTCGGCTGCCAGCAGCGCTTCGGCTTCGAGCCCTGTGAACGCCAGCGCTGGGGCCTGGCTGAGAACCTGGCCAAACACCGCATCGATCGCTTCGGCATCGACGCTGATCCCCTGCTCCTGGGCGAGGGCGGCATAGCTGCTGCCCACCGACTGGCGCAGATCGATCAAGGTGCCCATTGCATCCAGCAACAGGCCTTTGGGCCGAGGCCATCGGGTAGCGGGGGGCGAAGAAGGGGTGCTCTGCATCGTTGCCGGGCCGACGGCCGTCACCAGTGCGTCAGCCATCCTGCCGCCACCTTGAGTTTGTGGCTGCGGCCGGGAAGGCGCGTCAGGTAGGCCAGTTTGCGCAGTTCAAAGGCGCCGCGGCCCGCCAGGGTGAAGCCACCGCCGGTGAGACAGGCTTCGCCCCGGCCCAGGCTCATCATTTCGCCGAGGTCCCGGTAGACAAAAGTCTGCAGTGGTTCGCCGCGGTTGGCCCGGCGCAGGTTCTCGGCTAGGCAGGTGGCCTGCTGGAAGGCCACCTGGGCGTTGCTGGGCAGGGCGCTGGCCTCCGGGTCGGGATCCTCCACCGCCGCCACATCGCCAATGGCAAAGAGCTGGCCCAGCCCCTTGATGCGCAGGTCGGGGTGGCAGAGCAGGCGCCCGCGCGAATCGCTGCCTGTGCTGGCGGCTGCTGCAGTGATCGGCGGTGGTTGGGAGCGAATGCCGGCGGTCCAGATCACGGCCTCAACGGCCAGCCGCTCCTGCTGGGGACCGCCGAGCAGCAGATGGTCGGCGCTCACGGCGGCCACCGGCGCCTTGGTGCGCACCCGCACATCGCGCCGGCTGAGCGCCAGCAGCGCCTGTTCACGGTTGAACGCCTTGGCCTGGGGCAGCAGCTCGGGCGCCTGCTCGAGCAGCTCCACCACGGCACTGCCCTGCAGTTCGTCGGCCAGCTTGCAGGCCAGCTCGACGCCACTGGCGCCGCCGCCCACCACCGCCACGCGCTGCAGAGGCCTTTGGCGCTGTTTCAGCCGGCTGACCAGCGTCTGCAACCGCTGCACATCGGCGAGGCTGCGAAAGCCCAGGGCGTGTTCGGCCACGCCGGGGATGCCGAAGGTCTGGGTGGAGGAGCCCGTGGCGATCACCGCCTGGCCATAGGAGATCAGCCGCCCGCTGGCGGTCTGGATCTGGTGCTGGTCTGCATCGAGCTGGGTGACGCGGTCTTGCAGCCAGGCCACGCCCCTGCCCGCCAGCAGCGCGTCGTAGCGCGGGGCGATCTCCCAGCTGCGCAATTCGTGGCTGAGCAGCTCGTAGAGCAGAGGCAGGAACAGAAACCGGTCCTGGGGCTCGATCAGCAGGATCGGCGGATG
>VGPQ01000160.1 GCA_016882555.1 Cyanobacteria bacterium M_surface_7_m2_040 | reverse complement strand
ATCCCAGGCCACGTTCGGGGCCGGTGGCCATCACCGGCACCGATGTCGGCGTGGGCAGGAGTCAGGGCCAACCTGCGGCGGTTCAGACCTCGGCGGCCAGCTGTGTGATCACCACCGACAGCGAGATGTCGCGCCTGGCGCGCGAGTCCAGCCATGTCGAGTCGATCGAGCTGCGCACCTACGTCTTTCTCGACAGCCTTCAGCCCCAGCTGGCGGCCTACATGGGCACCGTGAGCCAGGGCTTTCTGCCGATCCCCGGTGATGCCTGCCTGTGGCTCGAGGTGTCGCCCGGCATGGCCGTGCACCGTGTCACCGACATTGCCCTCAAGGCGAGCACCGTGCGCCTTGGGCAGATGATCGTCGAGCGGGCCTTCGGCTCGCTGGCGCTCTACCACCGCGACCAGAGCAATGTGCTCCACTCGGGCGATGTGGTGCTCGAGGCCATCGGCAGCAGGGTCGAGAAGCGCAGCCGCTGCGATGTCAGCTGGACCGAGATCATCCGGGCCATCACCCCGGATCACGCCGTGCTGATCAACCGGCAGAACCGCCGCGGCTCGATGATCCAGGCCGGCATGAGCATGTTCATCCTCGAGACCGAACCCGCCGGCTACGTGCTGATCGCCGCCAATGAAGCCGAAAAGGCTTCCAACATCACCGTGGTCGATGTCAAGGCGGTGGGCGCCTTCGGCAGGCTGACCCTGGCCGGTCGCGAGGGCGATGTCGAAGAAGCTGCGGCCGCTGCGATGCGGGCGGTCAACGACATCAACCGCACGGCGTTGGGTTGAGCCCCAGGGCTGAACTCAATTCAGCTCGCTCAAGCCAGCCCCAGCAGCTGCCTGAGCTCGGCGGCCATCTGCCGGGCAGCGCGTCCGCGGCTGCCGAAGCGCAGCCGCTGGTGCGGGTTGAGCTCGGCATAGCTGCAAGCGGTTTCGCGCACCCAGAAGATCGGGTCATAGGCACCGCCGTGCCCCCGCGCCGCGTGCAGGATCTCGCCGCGGCAGATCCCTTGCGCCTCCAGCACGGTGCGGCCGCTGGGATCGGCCAGGGCCATGGCGCTGTTGAAGCTGGCGGTGCGGTAGGGGGTGTCGCCAAGCTCCTTGAGCAGACGGTGAATCCGCTCGTGGTCGCTCGGGGCGTAACGGGCCGAATAGATGCCAGGCGCTCCGCCCAGGGCATCCACTTCCAGCCCCGAATCGTCGGCCAGGGCCCACTCACCGGTGAGCTGGGCCACGGTTTCGGCTTTCAGTCGCGCGTTGGCCAGATAGGTGCTGCCCGTCTCCTCGATCTCGAGCCCGTCGGGCTGCTGCCGAACCAGCACGGGCAGCTCATCGAGCATGCCGCCGATCTCCGCAACCTTGTGGGCGTTGCCGCTGGCAATCACCAGCACGCCAATGGTGGGAGGGGCCGCTGGCATGGGCACAGCTCAGGCGCAGTCATTGTGTCGCAGCAGTGGCCAGAGCCAATGGGGTTGGCCCGATGTGGGGGAGCCGGCTGGGTTGAACAGTCCACCCCCCGAACAGGTCCGGAGGTACCGGCTCCAGACCAACGCTAGGGAGCAGTACCGGCTCTGCGGTCTGTTCATGGGGTGCGGATCAGCGGCCGCTGACCGATTCCAGATCTAGGTTGAGCCTGCCGGCCCGGTTGGTTACGGATGAATTCCACCCTGGTGCTGCAGAACCTGCTGTCACCGCCGGTGCTGTTTTTTGCCCTTGGGGTGATTTCGGTGCTGGTGCGCTCGGATCTGGAGATCCCTGCTCCGCTGCCGAAGCTGTTTTCGTTCTATCTGTTGCTCTCCATCGGGCTCAAGGGGGGCATGGAGCTGCAGCACAGCGGTCTTGACCGCCTGGTGTTGCTCACCATTGCCGCCTCGCTGGCCATGGCGCTGTTGATCCCGATCACCAGTTTTCTGGTGCTGCGCACCCGCTTTGACACCTACAACGCGGCTGCGGTGGCGGCTGCCTATGGCTCGATCAGTGCGGTGACCTTCATCACCGCCGAGACCTTTCTCGGTGCCCTCGACATTCACTTCGACGGCTTCATGGTGGCGGCCCTGGCCCTGATGGAATCGCCAGCGATCATCATCGGCCTGCTGTTGGTGCGGCTCAATGCACCCAGGCAGGACCAGGCTGGCGGTCCCGGTTTGCGCTGGGGGGCCCTGTTGCATGAGGCCTTTCTCAACAGCTCGGTGCTGGTGCTGGTGGGTTCGTTGCTGATCGGCCTGCTCAGTTCCGCCTTCAGCCCTTCGGGCATGGTCAAGATGGAGCCCTTCACCGACAAGCTCTTCTACGGAGCCCTCAGCTTCTTCCTGCTCGACATGGGCATCGTGGCGGCCCAACGCTTGCGTGAGCTGCGGGCCGCAGGCACCTTCCTGATCAGTTTCGCCCTGCTGGCGCCCCCCTTGCACGCTGCCCTGGGACTTGTCATCGCCCGGGTGCTGCAGCTGCCCCAGGGGGATGCGTTGCTGTTCATGGTGCTGTGTGCGAGCGCCTCGTATATCGCCGTGCCTGCCGCGATGCGCATGACGGTGCCGCAGGCCAATCCCAGCCTGTACATCACCTCGTCGCTGGGGCTCACCTTCCCGTTCAACATCGTGGTGGGGATCCCCCTGTACATGGCTGCCGTACAGCGCTTCATCCCTGCGTCCTGAGCCGCCCTGCCGCCATGAAACGCCTCGATCTGATCCTCAGTGAGCGCGAGCTCGACCGCATCTGCGATGCGCTGCGCCAGGCCGGGGCCCCCGGCTACACGGTGATGCGCCATGTCACCGGCCTCGGCCATGGCGGGGCCGTGTCTGATGGCATGGAGTTCAGCGGATTCGGCTCCAATGCCCATGTGATCGTGTTCTGTGAGCCCGCGGCGCTGGCGGCGATCCAGGCGGCGGTGAAGCCATTGCTCGGTTACTACGGCGGTGTGGGGTTTGTCTCCGATGCCGAACCGCTCTGAGCGCTGCAGCGGTTGACACCGGCAGATCGCTTGCAGCAGCTGGATTGCCAAGGGATTCCTAACGTTTTGTGTTGCACTGATCAGCTGCGCTTATCGCTGGAACTGGAAACCGTGATCGTCACAGAGCCCCAAATCGCTTGACGGGGGGATTCGCCGCGGACCATGGTTGTTGGCGAACATTCCACCCCCCTCCACAAGGAGCAGGTAATGGCAAACGAAACCATGGGCATTGCCCTCGGCATGATCGAGACCCGCGGTCTGGTGCCCGCGATCGAAGCGGCCGACGCCATGACCAAGGCTGCTGAAGTGCGCCTCATCGCCCGCGAGTTCGTCGGCGGCGGCTACGTCACCGTGATGGTGCGTGGCGAAACCGGTGCTGTCAACGCCGCTGTGCGTGCTGGCGCCGATGCCTGCGAGCGCGTCGGTGACGGCCTGGTCGCTGCCCACATCATCGCCCGTCCCCACCGCGAAGTGGAGCCGGCCCTGGCTGGTAGCGCCGGCTTCGTTGGTTCGAAGGACTGAGGTCGGCTGATCGGTCACCGCTCACGCGCGTGAGCCTGACTGAGCCAACACCCATCCCTTTACCCGACCCACCCGGAGATCCTCCATGAGCAAGAAGTACGACGCTGGGGTCAAGGAGTACCGCGACACGTATTGGACTCCTGATTACGTCCCCCTCGACACCGACCTGCTGGCCTGCTTCAAGTGCACCGGCCAGGAAGGTGTTCCCCGCGAGGAAGTGGCCGCCGCTGTGGCCGCTGAATCCTCGACCGGCACCTGGTCCACCGTGTGGTCCGAGCTCCTCACCGATCTCGACTTCTACAAGGGCCGCTGCTACCGCATCGAAGACGTTCCTGGTGACAAGGACGCTTTCTATGCCTTCATCGCCTACCCCCTCGACCTGTTCGAAGAGGGTTCGATCACCAACGTGCTGACCTCCCTGGTCGGCAACGTGTTCGGCTTCAAGGCCCTGCGCAACCTGCGCCTGGAAGACATCCGCTTCCCGATGGCCTTCATCAAGACCTGCATGGGTCCGCCGAACGGCATCGTGGTCGAGCGCGACCGCATGAACAAGTACGGCCGTCCTCTGCTGGGTTGCACCATCAAGCCGAAGCTCGGCCTGAGCGGCAAAAACTACGGCCGTGTGGTGTACGAATGCCTGCGCGGTGGTCTCGACTTCACCAAGGACGACGAAAACATCAACTCCCAGCCCTTCCAGCGCTGGCAGAACCGTTTCGAGTTCGTGGCCGAAGCCGTGCGCTCCGCCCAGGAGGAAACCGGTGAGAAGAAAGGTCACTACCTGAACTGCACCGCCGCCACTCCTGAGGAGATGTACGAGCGGGCCGAGTTCGCCAAGGAACTCGGGCAGCCGATCATCATGCACGACTACATCACCGGTGGCTTCACGGCCAACACCGGTCTGGCGAAGTGGTGCCGCAAGAACGGCATGCTGC
>VGPQ01000159.1 GCA_016882555.1 Cyanobacteria bacterium M_surface_7_m2_040 | reverse complement strand
GGCTGGCTGTCAAATCAGGCACCAATCAGGGAATTCCACTGTCTGAATACCTCCCAGATCTGGCGGTTGCCAAGCCGATTGATCCAGCCTTGCCAGGTGTGCAAAACCTCGATCAAGACCGTCTCGAGCGTGAACGTCAGCAACGCGATGAAGAGGCTCGAAAACGTCGGGATGACGAGGCGCGCCGGCTTGAGCAGCAGCGTCGTCAAGAGCAGGAGCGGCTTGAGCGTGAGCGCAGGGCCAGGGTAGAGCAGCAACGGCTGGAACGGGAGCGCAAGCTGCGCGAAGTCGAAAAGCGTCGCCTCCAGCTTGAACAGGAAATTGAGCAGCTCAATCGCCAGCAAGACGCCCCGCCGGTTCAGCCTGAGACCTCACCTTCGTTCACGCCGACGCTGCCGGTCGCGCCAAAGCCCACGCGCCAGCATTGCGTGCGTGGTCAATGTCAGTGATGGTCCCTCGACCTTGATGATTGCGGTTCCGCTGAGATCGATGAGCCCTTGCGCCTGGTTGCAAGTAAGTCAGGTTGTTGCTTCAAGACGAGCAGGCCCACGAGGCACGGCAGAAACAGCGTGACAACCCTCAGCAGCACAGTTGCTGCAACAGCCTGACTGTTGGAAGCTCCGTACAACACAGCGAGCCCGATGCTGGTGAGCTCGCTTGTGCCAAGGCCGGCCGGCAATAGAGACAGCACCCCGCCAAGGCTGGTGGCCGTGCGCACCACGCTTGCATTCTCCAGACTCAGGCTCGTAGCCCCCAGCTGCTGCAACACCAGCTGCAGCAGTGATCCCTCCAGCAGCCATACGGCGGTGCTGAGCGTGAGCCCCAGCAGCAAGGGGCTGGGTCGCAGCAGGCTCCGCAGCTCGGCCAACGCCTGCAACCCTTCTCGGAGCACCCGGCGCAGGCCGCGCCAGGGCTTCGTGAAAGGCAGCCGCAGGACAGTCCGCTCGAATTGGGCGAGGGTTGTGGGGTGGCTCATCAACCAGGCCAGAGCGGCCAGTGCCAGCAGCACGGCAGCGAGGGCAGCCCGTTGGCGACCCAGCCCCAGCCCCCAGGCCAGCACCAGCAGGGCGCTGGCCAGATCCAGGAGCCGCTCGGCCACGGTGGCTGCAACGCCGCTATGCACAGGGATCTGGTGGCGTCGATGCAGCCATACGGCCCGTAAGGCTTCGCCGCTGCGCGCTGGAGCCGCGATCAACCCCAGGCCGGCCAGGTAGATGGGGCCGCTGGCTCGCACGGGCAGGGGGCGGCCCAGGCACCGCAGCAGCAGCTGCCAGCGCACAAACAACAGCCCGTAGCCCAGCACCACCGTCAGCACGGCCAGCGGCCAGATCCACCACGCCAGCGCCCCCAGTTGCTGGCTCACGGCACCCCAGCCCACGGCCAGCGCCAGCAGGCCATAGACCAGCAGGGCGCCGGCCAGCAGCACCAGGGTCTTCAAGGGGTGAAGCGCAGTTTGGTGGCGGCCACCAGGCACATGCGGGCCAGGATCAGACCTTCCTTCACGTGGGCGATGTTGGAACTGCCGTAACTGCGCTCCTGATAGCGCACCGGCACCTCCACGATCTTGAGGTTCAGCTTGCTGGCGCCAAACAGCAGATCAAAGTCGCCAAAGGGATCAAAGTCGCCGAAGAAGGCCCGGCCCGCCTTGAGCCGCTCGTAGTCGGCCTTCCAGATCACCTTGGTGCCGCACAGGGTGTCTTTGATGCGCTGGCGCAGCAGCCAGGCGAACACGGCGGCAAAGAAGCGGTTGGCAGCGGTGTTCAGCGGCGGCATGGCGGCATGGCTGCGCGGGTACACCAGGCGGCAGCCGTTGACGAATTCGCCGCGCCCCTCGGCCAGGGCGCTGATGAAGCGCGGCAGGTCTTCCGGCTGCACGGTGAGATCGGCATCGAGGATCACCAGCACCTCGCCGCTGGCGGCCTCAAAGCCCAGCCACACCGCATCGGCCTTGCCTTTGCCGGTTTGGCGCAGGGCCTTGAGCTGCAGTGGGCCCTGGTGGCTGGCGCACACCTGCTGAATCCGCTCCCAGGTGTCATCGCTGGAGTGCCCCTCCACGAAGATCACCTCGGTGCTGCGGCCCAGCAGCGGCAGCCGCTCGATCGCGGCGGCGATGTTGCCGGCTTCGTTGCGCGCCGGAATCACCACGCTCACGCTGGGCAGCGCGGGCTTGGCCAGCCGCGTGGGCCGGGCCACCAGCCAGTGGGTCAGGCCCAGCTGGCCCAGCAGCGGCAGCTGGCTCAGCCAGCGGTTGGCCAGGCCGGTGAGCAGCGGCACCCGGCGGGGCAGCAGGCAGCGCTGCCCGCGCTTGAGCACTTCCCAGCCGGCCAGATCCAGCAGATTGCTCACATCGCCCGGAGTCAGCCAGCTTTCAGGCGGCTGGGGGCGCCGCTGGCCAAGGGCTTCGGCCGCTTTCAACAACGGCTGCCACAGCCAGTTGTGGAAGCTCACCACCAGCCGTGTGCGCGGATGGCAGAAGGCTTCCAGCCGCTCCAGCACCGCCTGCACATCGGCCAGGGTGTTGAGGCTGTTGCTGAGCACGATCACGTCAAAGGGCTCAGGCGCTCCCAGGGTCTCGGGCGTGAGCGTTTCGGGCTCCGCGCACACGATCGCAAGGCACGGGTGGCGCGCCTGGGCTGCAGCGGCCAGATCTGCGTCCGCTTCGACCCCGATGCCATAGCTGGACGCGGTGGCTGCCAGCAGATCCCCTAGCCCGCAGCCGATCTCGAGCACCCGCAGGCCCGGGGCCAGCAGCTGCTGGTGCAGCCGCGCCAGATCCTGGTAATAGGTGCGGTTGCGCCGCTGGAAGCGCTCCAGGCTCAAGGGGTGGACCATGCCGTGTGCAGCTGCCAGCTTTTGCCCTGCAACTGCCACACTGCCACCCCGGCCGGCACGGTTTCGGCGCTGGTGTGCAGCGGCCCCAGTTGCGGCGCTGCCACCGCCAGCAGGATCAGCTCCTTCTGGGCTTCATCGCCCGCCGTCGATGGGGCCAAAATGTGCACCGGGCCCCGGGCCATGGCCGCCTGCACGGCCGGATCCGTCAGTTTGAGCCGCACCGCCGGGCTGTGGTCGATGAACACGCCCCCCTGCAGCAGGCACACCAGGGCCAGGTAGGGCCCCGCCAGCCACAGCAGCAGGCGCCGCCGTCCCGGCGGCTGCCAGGCGCTGATCAGCCAGCAAAGCCCGAGCCCCATGGCGGCGGCCCGCAGCCAGCCCGCTGGGATGGCGCCCAAGGCCGGCACTGGTGCCGCCAGTGCCACCACCACCAGCCCGCTGCCGAGCAGCAGCGGCGGCCAGCAGAGCCAGCGCCACAGCCGCCCTGACTGTGCCGCTAGCCCTTGCAGCGCCTCGGCGGCCGCCACCGCCACAAACGGGGTGAGCTGCAGCCCGTAATAAGGCGTCTTGGTCTTGAAGGCGCTCAGCAGGGCCAGCAGCACCAGCGGGTAGCCAATCCACAGCAGCAACCCTTGGCGGCTGAGTTCACCCCGGCGCCAGCGGCGCCAGAGCAGCACCCAGCCCAGGGGGGCGATCAGCCCCCAGGGGGCGGTGTTGGCGGGCAGGTTCCAGAGGTAATAGAGCGGCCCCTGGGCAAACACCGTGTCGCCGGAGAGGGTCAGCAACTTGGTCCACAGCTGGCTCACCACCTCCAGGCCGTGCTGTTGCAGGCTCAGGCCCAGCCACAGCGCTGGCGGCAGCCAGCCCGCCACCAGGGCGGCCCAGAAGCCCCAGCGGCGCAGCAGCCCCCGCCGCTCCAGCAGCAGCAGCGGCAGCATCGCCAGGGCCGGCAGCGGCGCCATGAAGCCCTTCACCAGAAAGGCGGGCCCCAGCCACAGGCCGGCGGCCCAGGGGCGCCGGGTGCACACCCCCCACAGCCCCAGCAGCTCCAGGGCCAGCAGGGGCATGTCTTGGGTGGCCATGTGGGCATAGCTGAACCACAGGGGCGTGAGCACCAGCACCGCCGCCGCCACCCAGCTGCGGCTCAGGCGCCAGGTGAACCCCGCCGCCGCCGCCGCCGCTAGCCAGCCCGGCAGATGCACGCCAACGCTGTTGAACCCAAACAGTCGGCAGCTGGCGGCGATCAGCCATTGCACGCCAATGGTGCGGTCATAGAGCGGCGCGCCCCAGCTTTGGGGGGTGAGCCAGTCGCCTCGATCCAGAATCCAGCGGGCCTGCAGGGCATAGAAGCCCTCGTCGTGGGCCAGCAGGCTGCGGGGCGCCAGGCTCAGCAGCAGCGGCAGGGCCAGCAGCAGCACCAGGAGCCAGCGGGGCAGAGACCGGTTCATGGGGCCATTGTGTGATCTGGCACACACGCCCTGGTGTGTTCAGGGCCTCGCAGGTGAGTATTTGTGCGGCGCATTGCGCCCACTCTCTGTGTGAGGACCCATGAAACTCTTCCAGCAACTGCTGGTTGCTCCTGCAGCTCTCGGCCTGCTTGCCC
>VGPQ01000158.1 GCA_016882555.1 Cyanobacteria bacterium M_surface_7_m2_040 | reverse complement strand
TGGCCGCCGCCGGGGGCGGTTGGCGGCCGCACTCCTTAAGATCGCCGCACTGAATTGCGCAATTCCATGGACGCTCGGTTGGTGTTGGTGGCTGCTCCGATCGTGCTGGCTGCCAGCTGGGCCGTGTTCCACATCGGTCGCGCTGCCGTGGGTCAGCTGCAGCTGTTCATCAAGCGCGGCCGGGCCGCCTGATGGTGCTGGTGATCGGTGCCGGCCTGGCCGGCACTGAAGCCGCCTGGCAGATCGCCCGCGCCGGGGTGCCGGTGACGCTGGTGGAGATGCGCCCCGTGCAGCGCTCGCCGGCCCACCACAGCGGCGACTTTGCCGAACTGGTGTGCAGCAACAGCTTCGGTGCCCTCAGCAGTGATCGGGCAGCGGGCCTGTTGCAGGAAGAGCTGCGCCGGCTGGGGTCTTTGGTGATCAGCACCGCTGATCAGCACGCCGTACCCGCTGGTGGTGCCCTGGCTGTTGATCGGGGCCGCTACAGCGCTGCCCTCACCGCTGCCCTCGAGCAGCATCCGCTGGTGACGATCGAGCGGCGCGAGCACACCCAGCTGCCGGGCCCGGGTGAGATCGCCGTGCTGGCCACCGGGCCCCTCACCAGCGAGCCCCTGGCCGAGCAGTTGCGCGCCTTCACCGGTCGCGACGACTGTCACTTTTTTGATGCGGCCAGCCCGATTGTCGAAGGCGAGAGCATCGATCTGAGCGTGGCGTTTCGCGCCAGCCGCTACGACAAGGGCGATGCCGATTACATCAACTGCCCCATGGACCAAGGGCAGTACCTGGCCTTTCGCGAGGCGTTGCTGGCGGCCGAGCAGGCTGAGCTCAAGGATTTCGACAAGGAGAGTGCTTGTTTTTTTGAAGGCTGCCTGCCGATCGAGGAGTTGGCCCGCCGCGGTGAAGACACCATGCGCTACGGCCCGCTCAAGCCGATCGGCCTGTGGGACGCGCGCTGGGGCGATGTGAATGATCGTGACGTGCGCCGCGCCAAGCGGGCCTACGCGGTGGTTCAGCTGCGGCAAGAAGACAAGGACGGTCGCCTCTGGAACCTGGTGGGTTTCCAGACGAACCTCAAATGGGGCGAGCAGCAGCGGGTGCTGCGGCTGATCCCTGGGCTTGAGAACGCTGAGTTTGTGCGCTTTGGGGTGATGCACCGCAACACCTTTCTTGAATCGCCCCAGCTGCTCGATGCCACCCTGCAGTTCAGAGGACGCCCCTCGTTGCTGGCAGCCGGCCAGATCACCGGCACCGAGGGCTATGCGGCGGCTGTGGCCGGTGGTTGGCTGGCCGGCACCAACGCGGCACGCCTGGCCCTTGGCCAGGAGCCCATCAGCCTGCCTGCCACCACCATGATCGGCGCGCTCACCCACTTTGTGGCCGAGGCCCCCACTGCGAAGTTCCAGCCCATGCCGCCCAACTTCGGCCTGCTGCCCGAGCTGCCCGTGCGCATCAAGGGCAAGCGCGAGCGCTACGGGGCCTATCGCGATCGGGCCCTGGCGGAGCTGGCGTCCTGCTGCGGCGGGCCAGCCGCCTAGGGTCGGCACAGCTTGCAAGGCTCTGTGGTGAGCGCCAGCCCCACCCCTGACTGGGATGTACTTGTGATCGGCAGCGGCATCGGCGGTCTGGTGACCGCCAGCCAGCTGGCGGCAAAAGGGGCGCGCACCCTGGTGCTGGAGCGCTATCTGATTCCAGGTGGCAGCGGCGGCAGCTTTGAGCGCGCCGGCTACACGTTTGACGTGGGCGCCTCGATGATCTTCGGCTTCGGAGACAAGGGGCACACCAATCTGCTCACCCGTGCCCTGGCCGACGTGGGCGAGCACTGCGAGACCGTGCCCGATCCGGCCCAGCTGGAGTACCACCTGCCCGGCGGCCTCTCTGTGGCGGTCGATCGCGACTACGACAGCTTCGTGGCGCGGCTCACACGGCTGTTCCCCCATGAGGCCAGGGGGATCCGCGCTTTTTATGACACCTGCTGGCAGGTGTTCAACTGCCTCGATGCGATGCCCTTGCTCTCGCTCGAGGATCCGGCCTACCTGGCCAAGGTGTTCTTCCGGGCGCCGCTGGCGTGTCTGGGCCTGGCCCGCTGGCTGCCGGTGAACGTGGGTGATGTGGCCCGCGCCCATATCAGCGATGAGCAACTGCTGCGCTTCATCGACATGGAGTGCTTCTGCTGGAGCGTGATGCCAGCGGATCTCACCCCGATGATCAACGCGGGCATGGTGTTCTCCGATCGCCATGCCGGCGGCATCAACTACCCCAAAGGCGGGGTGGGCGTCATTGCCCGCCAGTTGGTGGCGGGTCTGGAGCGCCATGGCGGCGCCATTCGCTACAAGGCGCGCGTCACCAAGGTGCTGCTTGAGGACGGCGCCGCCGTGGGCGTTGAGCTGGCCAGCGGTGAGCAGATCCGCGCCAAGCGTGTAGTCAGCAATGCCACCCGCTGGGACACCTTTGGCGGGCGGCCCGGCAGCGATGGCTTCGTCGACAAGCCTCTGGTGGCTCTTGAGGATTCACCCAAAGCTGAAACCACCTGGCGCCGCCGCTACAAACCATCGCCGTCGTTTCTCTCGCTGCACCTGGGCATCGACGCGGCGGTGGTGCCCGATGGCTTTCACTGCCACCACCTGCTGCTCGAAGACTGGGCTGAGATGGAGGCCGAGCAGGGCGTCATCTTTGTGTCGATGCCAACCCTGCTCGATCCCAGCCTGGCGCCGGCGGGCCACCACATCCTGCACACCTTCACCCCCAGCTCCATGGAGCACTGGCAGGGCCTCACCCCGGCGCAGGTCCGCGCCAAAAAGCAGGCCGATGCCGACCGCCTGATTGCCCGTCTCGAGGCGATCCTGCCCGGGCTCGCTGGTGCGATTCACCACCGGGAGGTGGGCACCCCCCGCAGCCATCGCCGCTTTCTGGGGCGCATGGGCGGCAGCTATGGCCCGATCCCTGCGCTGCGGCTACCAGGGTTGCTGCCGATGCCCTTCAACCGCACCGGCATCAAGGGTCTCTATTGCGTGGGCGACAGCTGCTTTCCGGGCCAGGGGCTCAATGCCGTGGCCTTCAGCGGCTTTGCCTGCGCCCACCGCATTGGCGCCGACCTGGGCCTCAACCCCTGGGCGTTGCCGGCCTGAGGCCCAGCCAACTGGCGGCATCTTCAAGAGGTAGGACGTCCACGCCATTGGCCAGCACGAATCGGTTGGGCGTGCGGCAGATCAGTGCCTGGCCTGCAACGCAGTCCTGGTTCAGCTCAGCAGCCACTTGCACGAGTCGCTTGGCATCGGAGGCTTGGGGCAGCTGGGTCCATTTCGCATCAGCCAGCCAGTAGCGGCCGCCCCGCTGCACCACCAGATCCACCTCTTTGCTGCGATCACGCCAGAAGTGCAGCACCAGGGGGTCGCCCAGTGCGGCCGCCTGGCGGCGCAGCTCCATCACCACATGGGTTTCCCAGAGAGCACCCACAAGCGGTGATTCCTGCAGGTCCTGGCCATGGCGCAAGCCAACTAGAAAGGCCAGCAGGCCGGTGTCGGCCAGATAGAGCTTCGGTGCTTTCACCATGCGCTTGGTGGCATTGCTGAACAAGGGCTCCAGCAGCACCACCAGCCCGCTGCGTTGCAGCAGCCCCAGCCAAATGCCTGCGGTGGAATTGCTGATGCCCACATCGCGAGCCAGTTCGGCGCGGTTGAGGAGTTGGGCTGATCGCAGAGCCACGGCCCGCAGAAAACGTTCGAAGTCGCGAAGGTTGTTGATCTGGAGTTGGCTGCGCAGATCCCGCTCCAGGTAGGTCGCCACATAGGAGGCGAAATACTCGGTGGCATCGATGGCTGGATTGGCGATCAGCTCAGGAAAGCCCCCGCGCAGCAGTTGCTGGCTCAGCGGCAGCGCGGCTCCTGCGGCCTTGACCTCGGCAACACTGAGGCCTTCGAGTTGCACCACAGCCGCCCGGCCGGCCAGGCTTTCGGCGATGCCCTGCATCAGGGCAAAAGGTTGCGATCCGGTCAGGATCAGCTGGCCTGCATTGCTGCGATCGGCGTCGATCACGCTTTTGAGGTGACGGAACAGCTCCGGTGCGTACTGCACCTCATCCACCACCAGCGGCAGAGGATGGCGTGCCAGAAAGGAGGAGGGATCCTGGTTGGCCTGGTTGGCCTCGCTGGGCAAATCCAGACTTACGTAGTGGTGATCTGGAAATAGTTTTCGAATCAGGGAGGTTTTGCCGGTTTGGCGTGCACCGGTGAGCACCAGCACGGGCCGCGTGGCGGCCAGGCGTTGCAAGCGCGGCGCGATCTCCCGTTCGATCCACATGTGCCAATTATGCGATGTGATCGAACGATTGGCGTGATCACAGCGGCTGGGGCGGGCCCCATAGGGTGGTGCTCCATTGCGTGATGACCGGGTCCATGGCGTTTGATTCCCCCCGGCCGTCCCAGCCCAGCTCCGAGGAGCTGGCCCGCTACCTCGAGCAGCGTGGCGAGCTCAGCAAACCGTGGATGCTGCA
>VGPQ01000157.1 GCA_016882555.1 Cyanobacteria bacterium M_surface_7_m2_040 | reverse complement strand
CTCTAGTGTGATAGCATTAAGAGCGTCGACAAAGTTTTTGGATCTATTGATAAATGTTAATGGATTATTCAAGCCTCCACCATACTCAGGCCAATAAGCTGTGTGCAAGTCTTCTACCATATACACAGACCCTTTTCTCATGAGGGGAAACAATAAGTCAAACGTGGCATTAATGTGCTTTACCTGGTGGCTTCCATCATCAAGGACAATATCTGGAGGACCAAATTCTGCGACTAGACTACTCAAGAAATCAGTATTAGACTGATCTCCTATGTGGATGCAGATACCTGGCTCCTCAAGCGATTTGCATTTAGGCTCAAGATCGATTCCGACAATTTTTGCATACGGACCAAAATAATGCTTCCACATTTGTGTCCACCCTCCATTCTGGACGCCAATCTCAAACATAGTTATAGATTGCCCACAAAAACCAGAAAAGTGTCTTTCATAAGCCGGAAAGTAGCAAAAGTGCTTATTGATGGCGCGCTTTGAATTACTCAGAAAGTAATCCCACAAATTACTGAAGGGAATCGTCGAACGATTTGAATTCTAAATTTTAGCACAGACAAGCTCAATCTTGCAATGCTCTAGGTGTTGTGTCTCGCCACGAAAAAGTAAAAGAAGATCAAGGGGGCTCAAGCAGGAGCTCAAGCGCATGGAGATGGCTCTGTCTCAGGCCGCCACCGCCTGCCGATCGGCCAGACCCATGGCCGCCTTCTCGCTGGGAGGCACCAGCAACTTGAAACGGGTCTTCCAGCTGGGCCAGTCAGCCAGGATCGCCACGGCCTTGCTGCTGCCGGTGGCTTCGAGGTGGGCCTCCAGCAGCGGCTTGAGCACAGCCTCCTGCTCGGGGGTGGTGAGATCGGTGATGGCCACGATCTCAGGGTTCACCCGCTCACCCAAGCCGCCCGTTTCATCGAGGATGAAGGCCACGCCACCGGTCATGCCGGCAGCCACGTTGCGGCCGGTGGAGCCCAGCACCACCACCACGCCACCGGTCATGTATTCGCAGCAGTGGTCGCCGGCGCCCTCCACCACGGTTTTGGCGCCGCTGTTGCGCACGGCAAAGCGCTCACCGGCCCGGCCCAGGGCAAACAGCTCTCCACCCGTGGCGCCGTAGAGACAGGTGTTGCCGAGGATCACCTGGCTGCCAGGGTCGTTGCCACCGGCGGGGGGCACCACCGTGATGCGGCCGCCGTTGATGCCCTTGCCCACGTAGTCGTTGGCTTCGCCCACCAGGCGCACGGCCATGCCCTGCACCGTGAAGGCGCCGAAGCTCTGGCCGGCGGCACCTTCAAAGGTGAGATCCAGCTGGCCGCCGAAGCCCTTGTTGCCATGGCGGGCGGCGATCTCACCTCCCAGACGGGCGCAGACACTGCGGTCGGTGTTCACGATCGTCAGGGTGCGGGCCACGCGGCCATGGCCCTCGATCGCCGTCATCACCTCGGCATCGGCCAGCAGCTGGTCTTCCAGGATGGGGCCGTTGCCGTGGGCTTCGGCCTCGTGGCGCAGCCAGCTGCGGTCGGCCGCGGCGGCGATCGGTGCCAGCAGGCAGGAGAGATCGAGGGCCTGGGTTTTGGCCAGCTGCACCGCGCGGGGCTGCAGGAATTCGGTGCGGCCGATCAGATCCTCCAGCCGAGCCACGCCCAGAACACTCAGCAGCTGGCGCACCTCTTCCGCCACAAACAGGAAGAAGTTCACCACGTGCTCGGGGAGGCCGGTGAAGCGCTTGCGCAGGGCCTCCTTCTGGGTGGCCACGCCCACCGGGCAATTGTTGGTGTGGCAGACGCGGGCCATGATGCAGCCCTCGGCGATCATCGCGATCGAGCCGAAGCCGTATTCCTCGGCGCCCAGCAGGGCAGCGATGATCACGTCCCAGCCGGTCTTGAAGCCGCCGTCGGCGCGCAGCAGCACCCGATCACGCAGGCCGTTCTCCAGCAGGGAGCGGTGCACTTCCGTGAGGCCCAGTTCCCAGGGGCTGCCGGCGTGCTTGATCGAGCTCAGCGGTGAAGCGCCGGTGCCACCGTCGTGGCCGGAGATCTGGATCACGTCGGCATTGGCCTTGGCCACCCCGGCGGCGATCGTGCCGATGCCGATCTCGGCCACCAGCTTCACACTCACCTTGGCGGCGGGGTGCACCTGGTGCAGGTCGTGGATCAGCTGGGCCAGATCCTCGATGGAATAGATGTCGTGGTGAGGCGGCGGCGAGATCAGAGCCACACCGGCCTTGCTGTTGCGCAGCCAGGCGATGTAGGGATCCACCTTGGGGCCGGGCAGCTGGCCGCCCTCGCCGGGCTTGGCCCCCTGGGCCACCTTGATCTCCAACTGCTGGCCGCTGCGCAGATATTCGGGGGTCACGCCGAAGCGGCCCGAGGCGATCTGCTTGATCGCCGAGCAGGCGGTGTCGCCGTTGCGCAGGCCCTGGATCGTGGGCAGGGTGGCGGAGCGTCCCTCCGCGTCCACGTCGTTGAGCGTGTGGAAGCGAGCCGGATCCTCACCGCCCTCACCGCTGTTGCTCTTGCCGCCGATGCGGTTCATCGCCACGGCCAGCACCTCGTGGGCCTCCCGCGAGAGGGCCCCCAGGCTCATGCCACCGGTGCAGAAGCGGGCGCAGATGCTCTCCACGCTCTCCACCTGATCGAGCGGCAGCGGCGTGGCGGCAGGTTTCAGCACCAGCAGATCGCGCAGGGCCGTGACCGGCCGGTTCTCCAGCAGGGTTTTGTAGGTGGAGAAGTGGTCGTAGCCCGGGCCGGCCTCGACGGCGGCGTGCAGGGCCTTGGCCATCTCCGGGCTGTTGAGGTGGTACTCGCCGCCGGTGCGGTACTGCACAAAGCCCATGAACTCCAGCTTGCTGCGGTTGAGTTCGGGGTAGGCCTTGGTGTGGAAGCTGAGGGTTTCGCTGGCCAGCTCGGCCAGGCTCAGGCCCGCCACGCGGCTGGTGGTGCCCTTGAACGCCAGTTCGATCAGGTCAGCACCGATGCCGATCGCCTCGAAGATCTGGGCGCCGTGGTAGCTGGCCAGCAGCGAGATGCCGATCTTCGAAAGAATCTTGCGCAGGCCGTCTTCCAGGGCCCTGCGCACGTTGGCCTGCACCTGATCGGGGGTGAGGGCCGGCAGCTTGCCGCGTTGGATGTTGGTCTGCACCTTGGGCTGGGCCAGCCAGTGGCGCGCCGTTTCCCAGGTGAGCCACGGGCACACGGCGCTGGCGCCGTAGCCAATCAGGCAGGCCAGGTGGTGGGTGCTCCAGCACTGGGCCGTGTCGACCACCAGAGAGGCCTGCAGGCGCAGGCCGAGGTTGAGCAGGTGGTGGTGCACGGCGCCCACCGCCAGCAGGGGGGGCAGGGTGGTGGTGGTGGCGTTGATGCCCCCTGAGGCCCCGGGGCGATCGCTGAGCACCAGGATCTGGCTGCCGGCGCGCACCGCCGCCTCGGCCTCGCTGCGCAGGCGCTCGAGGGCAGCGCTGAAGGCCGCGGGCCCATCGGTGATCGGCACCAGGGTGGAAAGGGTGCTCAAGGGCAGACCCTGCTGGCCCAGGGCAGCCAGTTCCGCCTCATTGAGAATCGGACTGTCGAGATGCAGCACGGCGGCGGCCGAGGCTTCCGGGCGCAGGGCCGAGCCCCGCTGGCCCAGGTGCATCTCCAGGCTCATCACCAGCTTTTCGCGCAGCGGGTCGATCGGAGGGTTGGTGACCTGCGCGAAGCGCTGCTTGAAGTAGTCGTAGAGCAGGTGGGGCTTCTCCGAAAGCACCGCCAGGGGGATGTCGTCGCCCATGCAGTAGGTGGGCTCCTTGCCGGCGCCAGCCATGTCTTCGATCACCAGATCGAAGTCTTCGGCGGTGAAGCCGAAGGCCGTCTGCAGTTGCAGTAGCTCCAGATCGCCCAGCTGGCGCTCCTGGGTCCAGGGCTGGGCAGCCAGGTGGCGGCGGTGCTCCGCCAGCCAGGCGCCATAGGGATGGCGCGCAGCCACCTCCTGCTTCACCTCCCAGTTGTGCAGCAGCCGACCGGTCTCGAGATCCACCGCCAGCATCTGGCCGGGACCAAGGCGCCCTTTTTCGATGATGCGGCTCTCCTCCAGCTCGGCCACGCCGGTTTCCGAGCCCATCACCACGAAGCCGTCGCTGGTGATGCAATAGCGGGCCGGACGCAGGCCATTGCGATCGAGGGTGGCGCCGACGCTGCGGCCATCGGCGAACACCAGCAGGGCCGGGCCGTCCCAGGGCTCCTGGGTGCAGGCGGAATACTCGTAAAACGCCTGGATCTCGGGCCGATCCGCCAGCTCGGGCTGGTCGCGGAAGGCCTCCGGCACCAGGGTGAGCAGGCTCTCGGTGATCGGCCGGCCGCTGCGCACCAGCAGCTCCAGGGTGGCGTCGAGGTTGGCCGAATCACTGAAGGCCGGGTTCACCACCGGCTTGAGATCGGCGGCAGCCTCCCCCCAGACGGCATCCAGGTTCGCCTCCGAGGCCCGGGCCCAGTTGAGGTTGCCCAGCAGCG
>VGPQ01000156.1 GCA_016882555.1 Cyanobacteria bacterium M_surface_7_m2_040 | reverse complement strand
CAGATCCTGAAGGCCCAGCGCCTGCACCAGGCTCAGCTCGCCACCGTGAGCAACCCTCGCGCCCAGATCTTCTGATCCGGGGAGGCCAGTTCATCCATCCGGCGCCCCCAGGGGCGCCTTTTTTTTTGCGCCCTCGCACTGGGCTTGACCTAGGCGCTGGCGGAGGCGGCGCGTGCCTCAAGGGCCAGCAGCGGCCCACGCAACAGGAACACCACCAGGATCAGCGCTACCCCCATCGACACCTGCACTGGCCAGTAGCCCGATCCAGGCACACCTGTGAGCAGCGCGACTCCATGCATGAGTCCACTGGCCGCTGCCGCGCTGAACGACTGCAACCCCTTGCTCAAGCTGGCAATCGCCGACACCCGCCCCTGCAGGGCAACCGGCGTGAACCCCTCCACCAAAGCCGTATCGAGATTCACGGCCAATACGCCGCAGGCTCCAGCAAAGAACGCCGCCAGCGAAGCCCAATGGATCACGGCACTGGAGGCCAGCAGCACGATCGACAGGCCAAGCCCCACAGCTGCAGCCAACAACGAGCCACCTGGCCGGCGGCCGCTGCTGGAGGCCATCCCCAGCAACGCCCCCACAAACCCTCCCAGTGCCACGGCTGAAAGCAACGCGGCGTAATAGCCATGGCTTTGCCCCCCGCCCATGGAGGGGTGACTATGCACAAAGATCGGCAGCAGGGTTTGAAACGGCATTCCCAGCAGCATCACCACCGCCAGCAGCTGCAATAGCGACCGCAAACTCCACTGGCCGCGCACAAACTGCAGGCCTTCAGCAACACTGCGCAGAAAAGATTCCCCCTTGCTGCGTGCAGCGTGGGTTGCCGCACGCGGCGAAGGCAGAAATGGAATCAGGATTAGCAGGGGCAGAAAGCTGAGCACATTGAAGAAGAACGCCACCTCTTCATGGCTGCGATTGCTGGTGCCGATGCTCAGAAGCACCCCACCGAGGGCAGGGCCGAAAATATTGGTGAGATTGTATGAGGCGTTGGAGAGCTGCTGGGCTTCCATCCATTGGTGCTGCGGCACCATCTCGCTGATCAGGGCTGTGCGAGCGGGTGAATCGAACGCTGAAATAGCGCCATTACAGGCATTCACCGCCACCAGCAACCAGAGCGGCACGGTGCCACCAATCGACACCAACCACAGCGTCAGCGCTACGAGCAAAAAGCCGGTTTCGGTGAGCTGAAACAGCCGGCGCCGACTGATGCGATCCGCAGCAGCGCCACCCACCACATTCAGCAAAAACTGCGGCACGCCATAGCCCAGGGCCAAAGCCGCGATGCCACTGGACCCGTAGGTCTTCACCGTGAGCCACGACAGGGCCATCACAAAGGCGCTGGTGCCGAGGTTCGACACCAGATTCGCGACCAAGAAGCGACGGAAAACGCGCAGTTGCCAGAGCGAACGGGCGCTGCTCAGCAGCCGGCCAATCGGGGATGCCTGCGCATCCTCAGCATCAAGGGGCATCAAGGCCTGCGGCAGCTTTGCCGCAGCATATGCTGCACCAGGGCGGGATCAGCCTGCAAGGCATACGCCTCGATTTCCCGCTGACGGCTGTCCTGGGGCAGCGGAGCTGTGGTGGCTACCACGTGCTGGAGATTGCCCTGGTTGCGCAAGTGCTGCAGGAAGAATCCATTCAATTGGCGCTCCGTGAGATCACCAGCCCGGCGCAGCCCCTCACTGAGGGCCAACGAGGTGGGTGTATCGAGGCCATCCAGGCAGTCCTGCACTACATGCACCAACTCGTGATGGAGCACCTTGGAGCGCTCCTTGGGCCGGGCCTGCAGGGCATCGCCCAGGCACAGCAGGTTGGCGCCCATATTGTAGGTGGCGAGCTGCCCGGGCGCCCCGCACTCCCCTCCCAGCTGCACGCTCACCCCCAGGGCCCGCAGGCTCTCGAGCAGCTCCGCCTCCGTCTGCAGCGGCAAACCCTCAGCCCTGAGCGGAGGCAGTGGCAACGCAGCCATTCCGAGCGCCAGAGCCGCAGCCACACCCCAGCGCGAGGAACGCACAGGCAATCTCAAGAAAGCCTCAAGATTGTCGCACCCGAGAACGAAGGCGTGCTGCGGCTGCGCCGGCGGCCAGCAGGATTAGCGGCAGCTCGCCCGTGCGGCTGTAGCCCGTTCGAGCAACCCGCACCTGCAATTGCACCGGCAGGGTTGCGGCCATCCCGGTGTTCAACCGTTGACGCACAGCGCCGGAAGGATCCACCAGCAGGCTGGGGCCGGTGTTGGCTGCGCTCACCAGCCAGCGCCCGGTTTCGATCGCCCGCAATTGCGCCAAGGCCGCGAACTGGCCCTGAAGCTGAGGGGGATAGGGATCGAGGTTGGCGCTCGCCAACAGCCAGCCGGCCCCATCACGCGTTGCCGCGGCGAGCGCTGCCCCATCAGCGATCTCGTAGCAAATGGCCACGCCCACAGCGCCTGCAGGGCGCGCCAACAATCGCGACGGTTCGCCGAAGCTCACGCCGCCCACGGCTGACAATCCCGCCCAGCTCAACCAGCTGCCACCTGGAATCCACTCCCCGAGCGGCACGAGCCGGTGTTTATCGATCTCCTGCACGGGCTCCTGCTCCCCGGGCGCAAAGCGCAGCACCGAGCTCCGCAACTCGCCATCCATCTCGCGGAAACCGCCGCTCAGCACCTCCACTTCGGGGGCATGCGGCAGGGCCTGCCCCACAGCCAGCGCCCCCTCGGGCAACACGAGCAGATCCGCCCCTTGCTGCTCCGCTTGCAGTTGCGCCCCCGCCAAACGGCGCAGGAGAGCCTGTTGTTGGCTCCAGCTGAATTTCTCCCGCGTAGGAATCGCCGGTTGGAGCACCAACACGTTCAGCCGGCTTGCAACACCGGCCACTGGCACTGGCAGCTGCAGCAGCCGCCATCCCCAGGCATGCAGCAGCACCACCACCAGCAGCCAGGCGCTGGCCGAACGCCACACACCACTGCGTTGCGCAGCCCAGGCCACCAGCCAGCGCCAGAGCCACCAAGCCAGCAACAGCTGCAGGGCCGCCAACCCACCAGCCCCGATCCACTGGGCCAAGCCAGCCAAGGCGCGATCACCCGGCAACGCCGCGCTGCCAAGGCCGATCCAGAACAACGGCCCCTTGGCCAGCACAACTTCCGCCAACCCCCAGAGCGCCGCAGCGAGGCATGCCGTACTGCGGCGCTCAGGCCCCAGTCGTTGCACCAGCAGGCGCCAGCCTCCCACCAGAGCCGCCGCCACCCCACCAAGGCTTGCCCAGAGCAACACACAGAGCGGCAAGCTCAGCGGCAGCGGCACCCCCACCCAATCGAGGGGATGCAGCCACAGCAACCAGCGGTGGCTCACCAGCACCGCTGCACCACCCCAGAGCGCCGCGGGGCCAGGCCCCAAAGCCCACACAGGAAGCAAAGCCAGCCAGAGCAACGGCGGAAAGCCCCAGGGCGGCAAAGCCAGACCCGCCAGCAACCCAGCCGCCGCCGCGCCGCTCCATGTCCACAACGGCCGGTTCCCTGCCATGGCCACCAACGTTAGGAAGCGCCATGGTTTGGGGCAGGAACCACGGGCGGGCCCATGGACGCGAGCAATCCCCTTCAACAGCTGCTGGTGCGGGGCCTCGGCACCACATCACTGGTGGCCGACCGGCTGCGCAGCGTGACCCAGGCCTGGGTGAGCAGCGGCCGCCTCGACCCCGCCCAGGCGACAGCCCTGGTGGACGATGTTCTGGCCAGCCTGCGGGGCGAGAACCCAGAACTGGAGAAGCAGACCGAGCGCCAGGTGGAGCGCAATCTCGATCACCTCCTGCAGGACCTCGGTCTGGCGCGCCAGCGGGAAGTGGATGAACTGCGCGGCCGCATCGATCGGCTGGAGCAACAACTCAGGCGGCTGCGCAGCGATTCGGGAACCAACGACGCCGGCAGTTTCAGCGACGTTCCCGACTGAAGCTGGGGCAGAATTCGCCGTCTCAGCCCTTCTCAAGCCATGCGCGACATCCTGATCAGCTCGGCTGTGTGCGTGGCCTGCCTGCTTCTGGCGCTGGTCAGCCAGCTGGTGGCGCCCTCCACGGTGCAAGCCCAGCCGGCAGCGCAGGTGGTGGTTGCAGCGGCTCCGGGCGCAGCCCCGGCCAGCTTGAGCGGCCAGTTTGAGCTGGACCCCGAAGATCCCAACCCCGCGCTTTTCACCATGGCCAACGACGCCGGCAGCCCCGATCAAATCGCCGATTCCGGTGCCGCTTCTCTCGGAGGCGAGCTGGTAGCCCCCAAGGAGCGAACCACCGCCTCGGGTCTGCGAATCACCGATCTGGTGGTGGGCGATGGCCCGGAAGCCACCTCGGGCCAAACCGTTGTGGTCAATTACCGCGGCACCCTGGAGAACGGCAAGGAGTTCGACAGCAGCTACGGCCGCGGCCCCTTCTCTTTCCCCCTTGGCGCAGGCCGTGTGATCAAAGGTTGGGATGAAGGCGTAGCCGGCATGCAAGTGGGCGGCAAGCGCAAGCTCGTGATTCCCCCCGATCTGGCCTATGGCGAGCGCGGTGCAGGCGGTGTG
>VGPQ01000155.1 GCA_016882555.1 Cyanobacteria bacterium M_surface_7_m2_040 | reverse complement strand
GGCCACCACCAGCAGGGCGGGGACCACGATCTGAAGCCGGCTCAGGGACCGCGCTTCGTTGCCCAGGCGGGCCACGCTGCGCGCGAGCAGTCTGAGGTACAGAAGACCGCAGCTGGCACCGATCACGAGGCTGCAGCCGGCGGAGGCACCGAAGACAGCGAACGTGATGGCACTGGCGACAACCGAGAGCAGCAGAGTGGCCAGAAGCAGACGGCGCTGGAGCCGAAGGAACTCATCCAAGGAATTGGATGCAACCGGTTCGATCCCAGAGCTGTCGGCCTGACCCGTGTCTGCGGCGAGGGATGCCTGCAAGAGCCAGATCTCAAAAGCGGCCGGAATCTATCACGCAGTAGCCAGACAGCAGCCGGGCGCAGCCTTCTCGCGCCCAGCCCTAGTCTTGGATGCGATGCAGCAGCCTCTCGCTGAGCAAGGTGCGCAGGCAGCGGCAGCGATCACCCGCCCCCAGGTCCATGGGCAGCTCCGCCAAGGTGGCCTGGGGATGCTTCTCCCAGGCCTGCATCAGGGCGAGCTCCTGGGGCGTGAGCTGGAGGGGCATCAGATCAGGCCCCAGCAAGGCGGCCGATGGCCATCCCCAGAGGCAGCGGTTGCGCTCACAGCGCGAGGCCATCAGCTCGGCATCCGTGGGCGGTTGCCGCGGCACAGGGGCGCCCCGGCGCAGAAAGAACTCGAAATGACTGATGTCGGGATCGAGCGCTTCGATCAAACGCCAGCGCTGCAGATCAGGGAGCCCACGGGCCCGCTCCAGGAGCTCGCCTTGCAGCAGCCGGGCCGGGTCCCACACCTCGGGGTTCGAAAAACCGGCGAAGGCCAGCCCGCTTGCCGCCACAACAGCCAACAACCGCTCGACCGAATAGCTGCATTCCTGCGGATGCAGATACATGTCAGCGAAATTGGCATCGGCGGCGGTGTCGAGGGCCCAGCGCTGCTCGTGATGGCGGCGCAGGCGGTTGCTCTCGGGAAGGGTGGCCAGCAGCTCCCGCCCCAGCTGCAGTCCCTCGGCTCCGTGACCGACCCCGAGAAGCTGCAGCGCTGTCTGGGTGCGCTGGATCTCCCAGCGACCGCCATCGGCATACAGAAAGAGATGCAGATGCCCGCCCGCCCGCAGGCGCTGGGCCAGGGCCTGAAGGCCGGCGGCGGGCTGGTCCAGGTGGTGCAGCACGCCAACGGAGTTGATGTGGTCAAACTCCCCCTCATCCATGAGGTCGAGCAGACTGCGCTGCTCGATGCGCAGCTCGGCCACCTGTGTGGCTGCAGCGGAGCGGCGGCAGCGCTCCCGCGCCACCTCCAGGGCACCGGCACTGATGTCCACCGCCAACACGGAGCTGCCGGGATTGAGGTGGCAGAGGTAATCGGTGCTCACCCCAGTGCCACAGCCGGCATCGAGGATGCGCCAGGGGCGATGGCGTTGTTCGGCAACAAGCGGGGGCAGAGCGCCCTCGACGAATGCCCGCACACTGTCGACGCACCAGCGCCAGTTGTATCCCGGGGGCGGACCGTCCTGGAGTGGATCGCCGGGGTAGGGAAAGCGGTCGTAAAAGGCGCTCACCGCCGGTGTGGCGGCATCACTGGAGGGCTGGGAACGCAAGGGGCGGCAACGGCTGCTGGGGAGCATTTCACGACGCTCACCCCGGCCAACTGCAACAAGGCTGCAAACATTTGTTCATCGCCTCCCGAAGCGCCTTGAGGCCAGCCGTAACCTGACCCAGCCCGGACCGCGCCCTTCGATGACTGTGACCGCCAGCAGCGGCAGCCCCAGGGTCTCCCCCCAGCGCTACGACACCCTGCCGCTCTCCAGCATCCGTCAGGCCGAACAGCAGGATCGCTTCCCTGACCGCGGCGAGCTCGACACGCTGATCACCTTCTTCCAGAGCGGCAGCATCAGAGTCGAAGCCGCCAAACGGCTGTCGGCCAATGCCACAGCAATTGTGGCCAAGGCTGCCAACCGCATCTTTGCCGGCGGCACCCCCCTTTCCTACCTCGATCTGCCGAGCGGTTCCGCCGCCACCGCCGAGGGCGTTCCCCTGGCGGCCGACCAGGCAGCCTTTGCCCAGTCGGTGCAAACCTTTACCGGCACTGCCGCCAGCCGCGGCAACGTGTTGAGTCGCCTGCTGGAAGGCGCCGGCGGCGACGCCGATGTGCGCGTGGTGCTGCCGGCGGGATTCAGCCCGATCAGCGTGGCCCGCTACGGCAATGACCGCATGCGCAAGTCGCTGCGCGATATGGCCTGGTTCCTGCGCTACGTGGGCTATGCCGTGGTGGCGGGTGATCCCAGCATCCTGGCGGTCAACACCCGCGGGCTTCGCGACGTGCTCGAAAAGGCCTGCTCCCTGGCCGCCACCAACGTGGCCCTGCAGGAAATGCGGGCAGCGTCGGCGACCCTGTTCAAAGACGAGCCCCAGGCCCGCCAGCTGGTGATCGACTGCTTCAATGTGCTGCTGCAGGAGCTCGCCGTTCCCACCCCGTCGACCCGCCAGCGCCTGGGCAGCCCCGTGAATCAGGGCTTGCAGCTGCCGGCCACCTATGCCCTGGCGGCCGAAGGGCGGCAGCGCTTCGTGATGCGCCCCCGCCTCAGCGGCGCCCAGAAGGCCGAGGTGATCCGGGCGGCCTACCGCCAGGTGTTTGAGCGCGACATCGCCAAGGCCTACAGCCAGATCCCCTGCCCCGTGGAAGCCACCCAGGTGCGTCAGGGTGACATCTCAATGCGCGAATTCATCCGCGCCCTGGGCCGCAGCAAGGAGTACCAGCGCCAGTTCTATGGCCGCTTCTCCAACAGCCGCGCGGTGGAACTGGCCTTCCGCCACTTCCTCGGGCGCGGCATCAGCTCGCGGGAGGAATTCACCCGCTACTTCGACATCGTTTCGGCCCAGGGGCTGCCAGGGCTGGTCGACTGCCTGGTGAATTCGATGGAGTACGCGCGGGTGTTCGGGGAGGAGACCGTTCCCTACCTGCGCGAACTGGGTGAAGAAGCCCAGGAGAGTGCGGGCTGGGGCTCCAACCGCAAACTCTTCCGCTTCAGTGCGCCGTTTGAGGGAGCGCCGCAGTACGTGACCCTCTACGCGGGATATCGCCAGCCTTTCGCCGACCAGCACGCCTATGGCGGCGGCAACGACCCCCTGGCCCTGACCTACGGAGCCATCTTCCCGTCTGGGACAGCCCATGTGTCGACCCGACCGGCACCGACGCCCTACGACAGCCGTCGGATTCTGATCGGCAATGGCATGGCCCAGCCCGGCCAGATGGACAGCCCCCAGTTCCGCAAGGCCAGGCCCCGCCGCGTGGGGCCCAAGGTGGTGCGTCTGCAGCAGATCGCCACAGGCGGCAGCTCGGTGCCGCGCCGCGGCGGTCAGCCGAGCATCCGCAACACCGAAGCCAGCACCCAGGCTGTGATCCATGCCGTGTACACCCAGATCCTGGGCAACGCGGGTTACGCCGGTGAGCGCAACAAAGTTGAGGAGATCAAGCTCGAAAACGGCGACATCAGCCTGCGCGAATTCGTGCGTCAGGTGGCCCGCAGCGACGCCTTCCGCCGGCGCTACTGGAGTGGCCTGTACATCACCAAGGCCATTGAGGTGATCCACCGCCGCATCCTGGGCCGGCCCACCTTCGGCCGCTGGGAGATCGACAGCTATTTCGACACCGCTGCCCGCAAAGGCTTCTATGGCGTCATCGACGCCATGATCAACAGCAGCGAATACAACGACTGCTTCGGTGAAGACACCGTGCCGTTCGAGCGCTTTGTGACCGCCGGCGATCGCAACGCCCGGCGGGTGCCTGCGCTGCGGGTGGCCTTCAACCCCGCGGCCTACGCCGAGCCGCCCAGCAACCGGCCGGATGTGAGCGCGCCGCTGCAGCTGCGCACCAGTGGCGATGTGGTGCGCCGCAACCTTCCCAACCCCAGCCGCGTTGTCACTGGCATCTGGACCGCCGCCATTGTCGATGGTGAAACCATCAGCACGCCCCAACCCAGCCGCAGCGGCCCGGAGAGCATCCGCCAGCTGCCGCTTCCGAGCCGCCGCTGGCGACCCGATGGCGCCCAGGCCTGGCGTGGCCCTGGGGCCACCACCAGCCCCTAGGCCCCCAGCACACGATCGACGGCACAAGGCGGATGGACCGCCAGCGTTTGGGCAGGTGCAGCCTCGGCGAGTGCACGCCAGCCCTGAGCGGCCATGGTCTCGGCCCTCAAGCCGGGCCGGCCCCAGGGCTTCGAGCGGCGGCGGAGCCTGAGCAAGCCAGTGCTGCTGCCCGCAGGCCCCACCACCAGCCAGGGGCAGGCGGCAGTGGAAGCCACCTACAAGCAATTGCTGAACCGCAATCCGCTTGCAGCCGAACGGCTCAGCGATGCTGAATCCCAGCTGCGCGATGGCCAATTGACCATCGCCGGCTTCGTGGCCCAGCTGGCCGGCAGCGAGCTGTTCCAGCAACGCCTCAACCGCATGCCACCCCTGCGGGCTGCGGCTGCGGCCTACCTGGCCCTGCTGGGACGCGCCGCACAGCCTCAGGAAAGCAGCCGCTTCC
>VGPQ01000154.1 GCA_016882555.1 Cyanobacteria bacterium M_surface_7_m2_040 | reverse complement strand
CTCGCCCGAAGGCTCAGCCCCGGAGCCTGGCCAAGTCATCCCAGAAGCCGGGGTACGACACCGCCGCCGCTTCGCTGCGGGCCAGGGTGGTGGTGCCCGTGGCCACCAGCGACGCCACCGCCAGGCTCATGGCAACGCGGTGATCGGTTTCGCTGTCGATGGCAGCGCCCTGCAGCGGCACAGGACCCTCGATGGCCATGCCGTCCTCGAACTCCTCGACGCGGGCACCCATGGCCGTGAGCTGGCGGGCCATGACCGCCAGGCGGTCAGTCTCCTTGACCCGCAACTCCTCGGCGCCGCTGAGGCGGCTGACCCCGTTGGCGCAGCAGGCGGCCACCGCCAGCACCGGGATCTCATCCACCAGGCGGGGCACGATCTCAGCCCCGATCGCAAAGGGCTGCAGGGGGCCATGGCTCACCTGCAGATCGCCCACAGGTTCGCCCGCCACATCGCGGGCGTTCAGCACCGTGATGCGGGCGCCCATCTGCTCGAGGACCTCGAGAATGCCCGTGCGGCTGGGGTTGAGACCCACATTCTCGACGATCAGCTCGGCGCCGGGGGTGATGGCGCCGGCCACCAGCCAGAAGGCGGCGCTGCTGATGTCGCCCGGCACGATCACGGTCTGGCCCTTCAACGCTGGGCCGGGACGCACGGTCACTTCGGTGTTGCCGGAGCCGCCAACGCTGAGGTCGGCGCCAAAGGCCCGCAGCATGCGCTCGCTGTGGTCGCGGCTCTGCACCGGCTCGATCACGGTGGTGGGGCCGCTGGCGGTGAGCGCCGCCAGCAGAATGGCGCTCTTGACCTGGGCCGAGGCCACCGGGGTGCGGATCGTGGCGCCATGCAGCTCCTGGCCCAGCACCGCCAGGGGGGCAAAGTTGCCGTTCTTGCGGCCGTGAATCACCGCGCCCATCTCAGCCAGGGGGCCGCCGACCCTGCGCATCGGCCGGCCCCGCAGCGAGCCATCGCCGGTGAGCACGAAGTGCCGCCCAACCCGGCCCGCCAGCAGGCCCAGCATCAGCCGCATCGTGGTGCCGGAATTGCCGCAATCGAGCACGTCGCCGGGCTCCTGAAAGCCATCGAGCCCCACCCCCCGCACGGTGACCATCTCGCCGGCACGGATCGGTGAAACCTCGACACCCATGGCCCGCAGGCAGGCGGCCGTCGACAGCGGGTCTTCGGCCGGTAGCAGCCCCTCGATGCGGGTCTCACCCTCGGCAATGGCCCCGAACAGCAGGGCCCGGTGGGAGATCGACTTGTCGCCCGGCACGCGCACCGTGCCGCGCAGGCTGCCGCCGCCACTCAGGGTTAGCGGGTGGGAAGCGTTGGCGTTCGACGCGGCCACGGCAGGCAGGGCACGGATGGGGCGATCCTATGGAGCCCGCCCGCTGCCAATGGCCTGGTTGCTGCCGCTGCTGTCCCTGGTGCTGTCCCTGGCGCTGCCGATATGCCCCGCCTGGGCCGCCGGTCCCGAGCCACTGCAGCAGGACCAGTACCTGTGTGACGGCGATCCATTGCAGGCCCAGGTTTTTGCCGGCGCTGTGGATACCCCTGGCATCCCCAACACCGCCGCTGGCACGGCACCCGGCGCCTATGTGGTTCTCCGCTGGCGCGGGGTGAGCCTGCAACTGCCGCGCACCAACAACGCCGGCTCGCCCAGCTACACCGACGGCCGCTGGTGGTGGCGGGCAGCTGACCCGTCGAATCCCGAGTTCAGGCAGCGCCTCGGCAGCATCGAGACCTACAGCTGCCAGCGGCAGAGCGGGTCTGAACTGCCTTAGTCGACTAGGCTGACTTGAGCTGAGTGGTGCCCATGCGGCAGGTCAACATGCACGAAGCCAAGACCCACTTGTCGCGGCTTGTGGAGCAGGCAGCGGCGGGCGACGCGTTCGTGATCTGCAAGGCGGGACGGCCGCTTGTGCGCGTGACCGCGCTGAACGACCCGCACCAGAGCGATCGTCCCGTGCGTCGACTGGGCCTGCTGCAGGGGCAATGCTCCGTCCCTGATGACTTTGACCAGATGGAGGCGGACGCCCTGGCCGACCTGTTTGAAGGCTGGGAGGGCAGCAGCACGGCCCGCAGCATCACGATCTGATGCATCTGCTGCTCGACACCCATCTGCTGGTCTGGGCGATGGGCTCCCCGGAGCGACTGCCCCAGGCCCTCATCCCCATGCTGGAGGATCCTCAGAACACCCCGGTGTTCAGCGTGGCCAGCCTCTGGGAGCTGGTGATCAAACAGGGCCTGGGACGACCTGACTTTCAGCTCGAGCCCGCCGTACTGCGCCGAGCTCTGTTGCAGGGTGGCTGGCAGGAGCTGCTGGTGGAGGCGCGCCATGTGCTGGCGGTGGGTCAGTTGCCGCCCCTGCACCGCGATCCCTTTGATCGGCTGTTGCTGGCCCAGGCCCAGGCGGACGGTCTGATCCTGATCACCGCTGACCAGCAGCTGGCGGGCTATCCGGGTCCGGTGCGCTGGATGCCGGCGTAGGGACGGCGACATGCCAGTGGCAGAGCGGGCCCTGACCGCGGCCGATCGCCAACGACGCCCGCAGCGCCCCCTCCACATAACGCTTGGCTGCCGTCACCGCCTCAGCCAGGGGCAGGCCCAGGGCACGCTGGGCGGTGATCGCCGCCCCCAGGGTGCACCCGCTGCCGTGGGTGTGGGGCGTGTCGATCGGTGCGTGTTGCAGCCACTGGCCGGGTGAATCGCGCGGCAGCAGGTAGTCGCACCCACGCAGCGGCGGCAACCCAGCACCTTTGATCAGCACGGCAGCGGGTCCCAGACCCAGCAACCGCTCGGCGGCCCGTTCGACGTCAGCAGCCGCTTCGATGGCGACGTCTGTGAGCAGCCGCGCTTCATGGATGTTGGGCGTGAGCAGCTCGGCCAGCGGCAGCAGCAGCCGGTAGGCATCGATTGCCTCGGGCTCGAGCAGCACCGCCCCGGCGCGCGACACCATCACCGGATCGATCAGCCGGGGGATCGCCAGGGGTGCCAGGGCCGCAGCGGTCGCCTCGATCAGCTCAGCATTGAGCAACATGCCGGTCTTGAGCGCTGCCACCGGCAGATCGCTCAGCACCGCCTCGATCTGGGCGCTGAGCGCCGCCGGCGGCAGCGCGTCGACGCGGCTCACGCCGGTGGTGTTCTGGGCCGTGATGCAGGTGATCGCCGAGCAGCCGTGCACCTGCAGGGCCATGAAGGTCTTGAGGTCGGCCTGGATGCCGGCACCACCGCCGGAATCGCTGCCGCCGATCGTGAGCGCGATCGCTGGGGTCATGACTCAGGCGTCATCGAATCAGAATCTCTTTCACAGACACACCTCGATCCTGCAACGCAGACACAGGAGAGGTTTCACCGTACAATGTCCGTACGTCTGTGGAGGTTGTTTCGTGCCTAGCGCCAGGACGCCAGCCGGCCGCCCGGTCAAAACCAGCCGCATCGAACTGCGGGCCTCAGAAGACGATCGCGAGTTGTTGGACCGGGCTGCCACGGCCCTCGGCACCGACCGCAGTGCGTTCCTGCTGGCCCAGGGACGGCTGGCAGCCCAGCGGGTCCTCGCCGATCGGGAGCGCTTCCTGCTAAGTGAAGAGGCCGCGCAGGAGTGGGAGCGGATCAACAGCCGCCCCGCCCGCACCTTGCCAGGCCTGGCGCGGCTGCTAGAGCGGCCCTCGCCGTTCAGCCAGCAGGCATGAGCTCCTACCAGCCGCCTGAGCTTCTGGCTGCCCATCACCAGCTCAGCGGCTTCCGCTGCCGCTCCGAGGCGCAGACCACCTGGCTGGTGGATGTGGCCAGGCAGGCCCATGGAACGGGCACCACCCGCGTGTTTGTGGTCACCGAGCGCGATCTGCCCGATGTCATCGCTTACTACGCCTGGTGCATGGCCAGTGTGTCGAGGGCTGATCTGCCTGAGCGATTGCTCCGTGGCGCCGGGCGCTACCCCCAGCCCTTGGCGCTGCTGGCCCGTCTGGGGGTCGATTGCCGGCATGAAGGTCGTGGCCTTGGGGCGGCTCTGTTGGTGGATGTGATCTGCCGGGTGGCGAGCATCAGTGATGCCATCGGCTGCCGAGGGCTGTTGGTGCATGCCGAATCGGCCGAGGCGCGCAGTTTCTACAAGCACCTGATCCCGGAGTTCGAGCCCTCACCCACCGATCCGCTGCACCTCCTGCTGCTGCTGAAGGACATCCGCCGCACGCTCGACGCACACAACTGCTGATTGCCCATGCCCCCAGCCGAACCCCTGCCCCCCTGGCGTCCGCTGCTGCGGGGCGCCCGCGAGCGCGAGGGGCGCGCGCCCCAGGCCCGCTGGCTGCAGCTGGCCACGGTGGCGGCCGATGGCACCCCGCGGGTGCGCACGCTGGTGTTTCGCGGCTGGGGCGGGGCCAGCCAGCTCGATCTGCTGAGCGATGGACGCAGCGCCAAGGCGGCCGAGCTGGCGGCCCAAGCCGCCGTCGAGCTGTGCTGGCTGCTGCCGCGGGCCCGCTGCCAGTTCCGGCTGCGGGGTGCGGTTCAGGACCTGCCGACCGAGCAGCGGCAGTCCGAACGCCAGCGCCACTGGCAGCAGCTGAG
>VGPQ01000153.1 GCA_016882555.1 Cyanobacteria bacterium M_surface_7_m2_040 | reverse complement strand
AGGCCGAGGGCCTGGAGGCCTGGTGCCAAGGCCAGCACCTGAGCCTGCGGCGCGATCACTGGGGTGCCTCAGCAGCAGAGCCAGCAGCCAGCAGCGCCAGGGGCAATGAGGCCCTGGCACGCCAATGGCGGTACGCCAGGCTCGAGCACCATGCCATCGCCGCGGCCAGCATCCGGGTGGTCACCGGCCACACCGCCAGCGACCGGGCCGAAACCCTGCTGCTGCATCTGGCCCGCGGCAGCCACCGCCGCGGGCTGGGCAGCCTGCGCTCCTTGCGACCGCTGCATGACAGCCAGGGGCACGGCATCCTGCTGGGCCGTCCACTGCTGATCTTCAGCCGCGACGACACGGATCGGATCTGCCGCAACCTGGGGCTGCCGGTCTGGCACGACAGCAGCAATGACGACCGTCGGATCAGCCGCAACCGCATCCGCAGCGAGGTGTTGCCCGTGCTGGAGCAGCTGCACCCTGGCGCCACCAGGCGCCTGAGCGGTACGGCCGAGCGGCTGCAGCAGGAGCAGGACCAGGCCGGCGAATGGGTGCAGGTGGCCCTGCAATGGCTCGGCAGCGATAACGAGCAGCCGGTGCGGCAGCTTGACCGCGACAGACTGACGGGACTTCAACCGGCCAACCAGGCTGCCGTGCTGGCGCTGTGGCTTCAGCAGCATGGGATCACCCTTGGCCATGCCGATCAGATCAGCCAGCTGCTGAGCCGGCTGCAGCGGGGCCTGCCCCCAGGCCAGGTGGACCTCGCCGCTGGCTGGCAGCTGCGCTGGAACCGTTCCAGACTGGAACTGTTGTCAGCAACCAGCCCGGGCCCATGAGCGACGGCCAGCAGGAGCGCTACGCCGCCATCGAGCGGCAGTACAGCCAGGGGCAATGGCAGGAGGTGCTGAGCAGCAGCACTGCGCTGTTGGCCGAACTGCCTGAGCAGCCGGGCGATCCGCTGCGCACGCGTGTGATTCTGCTGCAGGGCCACACCCTGCTCTATGGCCTCGGTCAGATCGCTGAGGCGGCGGCGATCTACCGCCAGGTGCTCGACAGCCAACCGGAACCAGTGCTGCAGAGCATCGCTCAGCAGGAGCTGGAACGCTGCCTGGGATCCATGGCAGCCGCTGTCGATGCGCCCAGTCCAGTAAGCAAGGCGACAGACCAGCCCGATGCCGGATCGGCGTTTCCTTTTGCGGCCCAGGCAGTGGGCAGCACACCAGCGGGGCAGCCGGTTTCAGCCATGCCCTGGCTGGACGCACTTGGCGGGGTGGACCCAGCTGCCACCCTGGCCCCTCCAGGGGATGCCGCCCAGCCGCCCTGGCTCACCATGGCCAGCACGCCCGAACAGCCGCCGCAGCCCGAACCACCTGCCCAGGCCCTGGAACCAGAGAGCCAGGAGATCGCGGTTGCGCCAGCCGCCAGCGGCGATGTGATCGCTGCCGATGTGATCGAGGAACCCGAGCAGATCGAAGTCCAGCAGGCCGATCCCGGGCGCGCCGAGGTGGTCGATCTGGCGCCGGCAGCCGAGCCGGCCATGACCCCAGCAGCGGCGGCGTTGGAGGCCGTCGAGGCGAGCAGTGAGCCGGGCAAACCCCGCTGGAGCCCCGCCGAGGAGGCGGAGCTGGCGCGGGGGCTGCTCACGGTGGCGCTGCGCTGATCAGCCGGCCGCCGCGGAGCGGCGGCGGCGGGTGCGACCGGCCAGTTCAGGTTCCGCTGCCGCCGCACGAATGGGGGCCGGGGTGCGGGCCGCAGCAGCTGCTGCGGCAGCTGGCGCAGGCTGTTGCTGCTGTTGCTGCGGACGCGGTGCATCACGGCGTCCGTTGCGGGGCGCAGGCCGGCTGTCCGGCTCGGCGTCGGCACGGCCCTTGTAGGCCGGGGAGCCGGCCGGAGCCGGCTGCACCAGGCAGATGATCAGCGGCTCCACCTGCAACTCGCGGCGCAGGCGGCGCTGCAAGCCCAGCTCCACTTCGCGCTGCACACCAACCCAGTCGACTTCCGGGGCCTTGCCACCGGTGTTGCGGCTGAGCTGGTTCCAGCGGTTCTCCAGCACCCAGGTGATCTCGCGCTCGGCCCACAGCGACAGCTTGCGCGGGTCAGCCGTGGTGACCACGCCGCGCAGGTTGACCCGCGGCGGCGCCGCCATCACGCCGTCGGTGCTGATCACCGCCAACAGGGTGATGACGCCGTCTTCGGCCAGCTGCTGACGCTCCTTGAGCACGCGGGCATCGACGATGCCGTTGCGGGAGGCATCGAGCAGTTCGATGCCGGCCTTGACCGGATCACCCTTTTTGATCGAATCAGGGGTCAGCTCGACCACATCTCCGTTGTCGATGATCAGGATGTTGTCGGCGGGCACACCCATCGACTGGGCGGTCCTGCTGTGGCACACGAGCATGCGGTGTTCGCCGTGCACGGGCACGAAGTACTTCGGCTTGGTGAGCGCCAGCATCAGTTTCTGGTCTTCCTGGAAGCCGTGACCCGACACGTGAATGCCTTCGCCCTTGCCGTAGATGACCTTGGCGCCGAGCATCATCAGGCGATCCACGGTGTTGACCACGGAAATGGTGTTTCCGGGGATTGGGCTGGCCGAAAAGATGATCGTGTCGGAGGGCTTGACTTGCACCTGCGGATGCTCGCCGCGGGAAATGCGACTCAGAGCCGCCAGCGGCTCGCCCTGGCTCCCCGTCATCAACAGCAGGGTTTCGCGATCCGGCAGATCGCGGATCTGCTTGATCGGCACAAACAGATCGTCGGGAGCGCGCATGTAACCGAGTTCGCGCGCCTTGGCGATCACATTGAGCATCGAGCGGCCCAACAGCGACACCTTGCGACCATTCTTGAGCGCCAGCTCGAGAATCATCGCGACGCGGTGAATCGAGCTGGCAAAGGTGGTGATGATCACCCGACCTTCGGCCTGGGCGATGTGGCGATCAAGGCAGGGGAACACCGAACGCTCCGGCGGGCAGAAGCCCGGCACCTCGGCATTGGTGGAATCGCTGAACAGGCAGAGAACACCCTGTTCGCCATGGTGTGCCAGGCGCGCCATGTCGAAATGTTCGCCGTCGACAGGGGTGTGATCAAACTTGAAATCACCGGTGAAGATGATCGTGCCCACCGGGGTGGTGATCGCCAGCGAGAAGCTGTCGGCCATCGAGTGGGTGTTGCGGATGAACTCCACCGAAAAATGCTGACCGACCTTGACCACATCTCGTGGGGCCACGGTCTGCAGCACGGTGCGATCCATCACACCGGCTTCTTCCATTTTTCCGGTGAGCATCGCCAGCGCCAGGCGCGGACCGTAGATCACAGGAATGTTGAAATTCTTGAGGTGGTGTGAAATGCCACCGATGTGATCTTCGTGACCGTGGGTCACGATCATGCCGCGAATGCGCTTCTGGTTTTCCTTCAGATAGCTGGTATCCGGCATGACGACGTTGACCCCATGCATGCCATCGCTGGGGAAGGCCAGTCCGGCATCGACCAGCATCAAGTCGTCGCCGTATTCAAAAACGCAGGTGTTCTTGCCGATTTCGTGCAGACCACCCAGGGGAATCACCCGCAGAGCCGGCTGCCCGGATTTGCCGTTGGCGCCATTGCTGGACGCACCATTGCCGTTGGAACCGTTGGTATTGCTGCCGTTAAAACTTGTCATGAAGAATGGGGAAAGAATTGAATCAAACGGGCATCAACCATGTGATGCAATCAGCCGTGGCGTCAGGTGGGACGCAGGGCGGCCAGGATTTCAGACAGTTGTTGTTTCACGAGATCGGAAGCAGGAAGAAGGGGAAGACGGGGAGCGCCCACCGGCCAGCCAGCGAGTTCAAGGGCTGCTTTCACCGGAATGGGATTGGTGCTGGCAAACAGGGCCTTGCAGAGCGGCAACAGCTGTTCGTGCACAGCAAGGGCTGCGCGGAGGTCACCCTCCAGAAAGGAGCGGATCATGGCGCTGATCTGCGGACCGGCGAGATGGCTGGCCACACTGACCACGCCCACGGCACCAACCGCCAGCATCGGCAGGGTGAGGGCGTCATCACCGCTGTAAATGGCGAGGCGATCATCGCAGAGCTGGCGCAGGGCGCTCACCTCTTCGGTGGTGCCGCTGGCGGCCTTGAAACTGACGATGTTGGGGCAGCACTCAAGAAGGCGAGCCGTGGTCTCGGGCGCCAGGCTGCAGGCGGTGCGGCCGGGGATGTTGTAGAGCATCAGCGGCAGCTCCGGTGCTGCCGCGGCCACCGCCTGGAAATGGGCTTCCAGGCCCTCCTGGGGAGGCTTGTTGTAATAGGGCACAACCACCAGGGCAGCGTCGACGCCCAGGGCCGCTGCGTCGCGGGTGGCTTCAACGGCTTCGGCGGTGCAGTTGCTGCCACTGCCGGCCAGGATGCGGGCCCGACCGGCCACGGCGCCCTGCACAGCAGCGATGAGGCGATGCTGCTCGGCCCAGCTGAGGGTGGGCGACTCGCCGGTGGTGCCGCAGATCACCAAACCATCGGAGCCCTGCTGCACCAGGTGGTCGGCCAAGCGGGCAGCGAGGTCGTGATCCACCGACCCATCAGGCCTGAACGGGGTGACCATGGCGGTCACCACCCGGCCGAAGGGG
>VGPQ01000152.1 GCA_016882555.1 Cyanobacteria bacterium M_surface_7_m2_040 | reverse complement strand
CTGATCGGCGCCAGAATCAATCCAGTTGCCTGTATGAGCCATGACGATTGCCCTGTTGATTGCGCTGGCTGGATCGCTGGTGCTGATGGGGGTGATTGTGCGCCGTCTGGAGAATTCCTGAGGTTTGACCAGGCTGTGCCCGGCTTGCTCGTTGTCGTTTGCGCCGCAGCGGTGGCCGGATTGCTCCGGCTTCCCTACAACAGGCGCAGATGAAACATTGTCATGCGTCTGATTGAGGCCTACAGCTCGGCCTGGAGCCGCTCCTTCGCCTATGAGGGCCGCTCGAACCGCGGCGATTACTGGTGGTTCGTGCTGGCCAATCTGATTGTGAGCGTGGTGATCGGCCTGATCTCCAATCAGCTCCAAAGTCTTTATGCCGTGGCCAGCCTGGTGCCGGGCATCCCATTGGTGGTGCGCCGCCTGCGCGACATCGGCAAACCCTGGCCCTGGATTTTCATCGGCTTGATCCCGATCGTGGGCGCTATCTGGTTGATCGTGCTGTTCTGCCAGCCGTCGCTGCCTGCGTGAGTCGGCTTCTTAAGGTCGGTGGTTCACGGCCTGATTGCATGGCAGCTCCCAGCGTGTTGATCACCGGTGCCTCCAGTGGCATCGGTGCAGTGGCTGCCGAGCATCTGTTACAGCGCGGCTGGCGTGTGCTGGCGGCGGCGCGGCGGGTTGAGGCGATGGCGTCCCTGGCTGAGCGCGGCGTCGAGGTGCTAGCTCTCGACATTGCCGAGGAGGCGTCACGGCAGCGGTTGGCTGCTGCGGTGAGCGAGCGGGTGGGTGCGCTCGACGGCCTGGTCAACAACGCCGGCTTTGGCGAGGTCGGCCCGCTTGAGACCATGGCGCTGGAGCGGGCACGGGCGATCTTCGAGGTCAATGTGTTTGGCCTGATGGGCCTCACCCAACTGCTGCTGCCGGCGATGCGTGAGCGCGGCAGCGGCCGCATCGTCAACGTGTCATCGATCGCCGGGCGCTGGGTCAGCCCAGGCTCGGGCTGGTATGGCGCCAGCAAGCACGCACTTGAAGCCCTTAGCGATGGGTTACGGCTCGAGCTGCACAGCTTCGGTCTGCAGGTGGTGTTGATCGAGCCAGGTCTGATCGCCACAGAGTTTGCGGCGGTGGCCGATCCCTCGATCCAGCAGGCCCAGAGCTGCCCCATCTACGGCCGCATGATGCGTCAGGTGCGGGCCGGCTGGACCAGCGTGTATCGCGGTGCGTCATCGCCGCTGCTCGTGGCCCGCACGATCGAAACAGCACTCACTGCGCGTCGACCCAAGGCCCGCTACCTGGTGGGCCACCAGTCGGCGTCGGTGACGGCCAACCGGTTGCTGCCCACGCGCCTGTGGGATCGATTCGTGCGCTCGCAGATGACCTGATCGTTCGCCGATGCCAGGGATCCAGTGCAACGGCGTTGAGCTGCATGTTGAGCAGGTGGGCACGGGCCCGAGACTGCTGTTCTGCAATGGCTCCGGCACCACGGTGGCTTCCAGCAGGCAGATGCTGGGGCGGCTTGCGCAAGCGTTTGAGCTGCTCTGCTTTGACTACCGCGGCATGGGGGCCAGCGCCCCGATCAGCGAGCCCTACGCCATGGCCGATGTGGCCGCCGACCTGATCGCTTTGCTCGACCGCATCGGCTGGGATCGCACAGCCATTGCGGGCTGGAGCTTTGGTGGCATGGTGGCCCAGGAGCTGGCGGTCAGCCACCCGGAGCGTGTGCAGCGGCTGGTGCTCCTCCCCACCTCACCCGGCGGCAGCATTCCCTCCTTTCGGCTCGACACCCTCGCCGATTTGCCCACCGATGCACGCACCAGCCGCATGCTGCAGCTGATGGACCGCCGCTGGACGCCCCAGTGGTTGGCCGATCACCCTAATGACGCCGCATTGGCCGCCTTCTGCGCCAGCGATGCGCCGGCCCAGGAGAGCGATGCTCAGCGGCTTGGTCGCCTGTACCAACTGCAGGCCCGCAAAGGCCACAACGTGCTGGATCGGCTGGAGGCGATCACCGCCCCCACCTGGGTCGCCAATGGCCGCTTTGATGGCATCGCGCCGCTCGCCAATGGCGAAGCGATCGTCGAGCGGGTGCCTCAGGCAAGCCTGCACGCCTACGACGGCGGCCATGCCTTTTTTCTGCAGGACCCGATGGCTTGGGACGAGATGGTGTCGTTTCTCAGGACCGGAGCAGAACCGACTGCAATGGCCCGATGATCCCGGCTTGGCTGTTGTGGTTGCTGGCCGGCCTGGCGATCGGGCTGTTGGAATGGCCCTTCCAACTCATTTCTGAGCTGGGATTTCTGCTGCAACGGCAGCTCTGGTCGCTCAGCGGGCTACCGGCGGGAGCTGCAGCAGCGGCCAATGCATGGCCGTTGTGGATCGGCCCGCTGCTGGTGCTCGTCGGCAGTCTGGCGCTGTTGTCTCTGGCCTGGGGCCCGTTGGCCCGCGGTAGGGGCGGCGGGGTGGCGCCGCTGCTGGCGCTCGATCGCTACGGCGTCGGTGCCGATGGGGCCCACCAGCAGCTTTGGTTGCACAAGCCCAGCCTTGCTACCCAGCTGCAGCGCCTGCTGCTGATGCTGATCACCCACATCGGCGGACTGTCAGTGGGCATTGAATCGCCAGCGGCGGCGTTGGGTGCCAGTGCCTTGTTGGCTTTGCGCCGGCGCCTGGGTCCGCAGGCCTGGTTGGCGCGCCTGCCGCTGCCGCTGGTGGCCGCGGTCGGTGGTGCGGCGGGCTTGGGTGCGGCGTTTCGTTCGCCCCTGCTCGGCGTGGTGTACGGGCTTGAGGAGTTGGGACGCTGCTCTGGCCTGCCCTTGGTGCTGCCGGCTCTGCTGATGAGCGCCGCAGGAGCATTGGTGACCAGCGGCTTGGGTCAACCGGCACGGCTGGCAGGCCTTGGCCTGGGAGGCTTGGAGCCAGACCTTTGGCTCTGGGCCACGCTGATCACCGTTGCCGGGAGCCTCCTGGGCGGGCTGCTGGTGTGGTTGCTGATTCCCTTGGCGAGTTGGCTGCCATCTCAGATGCAGCAGCGGCGAGCAGCGGTGATCGTGCTGTTGCCAGTGACGCTGTGCCTGCTGGCCCTGGCCAGCGGTGGGCTCAGTCTCAACGACGGCTCGCTGTCGTTGGCGGCAGCGCTGCAGGGGGAGAGCGGCGGCGATCCGCCCGTGCTGCTGTGGCGCTATGCAGCCACTCTGCTAAGCGTGGCCTGCGGTGCCCCCGGCGGGCTGATGCACGATGCCATGACCCTGGGGGCCCTGCTGGTGAGCCCACTGCAAAGCCTTGGCGATCTGGGCGTCACCGCCCTGGCGCAATTGGCCGCCATCGGTGCCACGGCTCTGTTTGCTGGAGCCAATGGCACGCCGATCTTCTGCGCCGCCTTTGTGTTCACATTGCAGGGCGATGCGGCACTCTTGCCGGTTTTGCTGCTGGTCAGTGCTGTGGGTACTGCTCTGGCTGCAGGGTTGCGCGGTCAGAGTTGGAACGACTTCCAGGCCAATGCGCTGCGGGGCTGACGGCTCGCCAACATGGCTCACACCTGCACAACCGTGATGCGTCGTCGTCCATTGCTGGCCCCGCTGGCGCTGTGCATGCTGTTGGTGGGCTGCGGCGGTAGCCGGCCGGTTCAGGACGGGTCAGCCTTGACTGGCCCCGTGCGCATCGCGCTCGACCTCAAGAACCCCTCCAGGAGCACCGGCGTGTTCACCCGCGGCGAGCAGCGCTCGGTGTTCAAGGTGGGCTTCGGCCGCAACGGGGTGACCTGCGCCGGCACCCGTTTTGAGGAGGGCTACACGCCCCTGGGGCGCTTCCGGGTGAATGCGATCCTCAGCAAGGACCGCTTCGTGATGGCCCCGGCGTTGATCGCCCAGTCCGGCAAGAGCGAAACCGAACTCAAGACGACCCTGTTTCGCAACATGAACGCAATCGACTTCAGCGGCGATGGCGTCAGCGGGGAGTACGGCATCGGTTACGTGAGCCTGGAGCCGATCGGCAGCGTCAAACAGCCGTTCGCGTTCAACACCTACGACGGCATGTTCCGGTGGTACAGCTTCGCCATCCACGGCAGCAACGATGACGCGCGCATCGGCCAGACAGTGACCGGCGGTTGCATCAACGTGGCGGCCCCGGTGCTCACGACCCTGCTGAGCTTGGTGCAATTGGGCGATGAAGTGGTGATCACGGCCAACGGGCCCTGCACACCGTGAGCAGCTGGACAGTCCACGGCCCGGGGCCAACGCTCCTGGCTTTGTTGTGGCTGGATGGGCGCTGGCGATCCCTGGGGGGGCAAGTAGAGGGCTTGGTTGCTGAAGCCCCTGTTCAGTAGAGCGCTTCTTCGGGGTGGGTCTCGATCGTGCAGTCCGAGGTGGGTATGGCCACGCAGGTGAGCACGAATCCCGCTGCGATCTGGTCTTCATCCAGAAAGGCCTGATCCTCCTGATTGACCGTTCCGCTGATCAGCTTGCCGGCGCAGGAGGAACAGGAGCCGGCCCGGCACGACACGGGCAGGTCGATCCCTTGATCGCCAGCCGCATCGAAGATCGATTGATCATCGCTGCATTCGATCGTGCTGTTGATCCCCTCGCTGGCGTTGACGAGCGTGACCTTGTAGCTGGCCATGGGTACGGTGTCGGCTGCGTT
>VGPQ01000151.1 GCA_016882555.1 Cyanobacteria bacterium M_surface_7_m2_040 | reverse complement strand
CGAAGCCCAGCAGCACGCCTGGGGCAATCCCTCGAGCCTGCACGGATTCGGGATCGCCGCCGCCGAATCGCTGGAGCGCTCGCGCCAACGGGTGGCGCAGCGGCTGGGCACCAGTGCAGCGTCGCTGCTGTTCTGCTCGGGGGCGACCGAATCGGTGCACCTGGCGTTGCTGGGAGCGGCCGCTGCGGCTTCTCCCGGCCGCGTGGTGATCTCAGCGGTTGAACATCCCGCCGTGGCTGCGGCAGCCAGGCACTTGCAGCGCCTGGGTTGGACGCTGGCCACGTTGCCGGTTGATGGCCAAGGCGTGGTGCAGCTTGAGCAGTTGGAGGCCCTGCTGGTGCCACCAACCCGGCTGGTGTCGGTGGTGTGGGGGCAGAGCGAGGTGGGCGCCGTGCAGCCGATCGCCGCCATTGGTGCACGCTGCCGCGCCGCCGGTGTGTTGTTCCACACCGACGCCGTGCAGTGGGCCCCGCATCAGCGCATTGACTTCGATCAGCTGCCCATCGACCTGCTCAGCCTCACGGCCCACAAGCTGGGCGGCCCGCGCGGCATCGGCGCCCTCGTGCTCAGACCTGAGCTCCACGACCGCCTGCAACCGCAGCTCGGCGGCGGCCAGCAGGAGGCTGGTCTGCGGGCCGGTACCGAGCCGGTGGTGTTGGCGGCGGGCTTTGCCGCGGCTTTGGATGAGGCCAGCTTTGCCCACGACAGCGGCGGCAGCGATCGCCTCGCGCAACGCCGGGACCAGCTGCTCGAGGCATTGCTGACCCTGCCAGGACTGCAGCTGAGTGGCCCTGCCCCCAGCAGTCAGCAACGTCTGCCGCATCACATCAGCCTGATCGCCCAGTCGGTGAGCGGAGAACCCCTGTCCGGCCGCCGATTGGTGCGTGCACTCTGGCGCCAGGGGGTGGCAGCCAGCAGCGGATCCGCCTGCAATGCTGCCCGCTCCGGGTCGGCCGCCAGTCCGGTGCTGCTGGCGATGGGCTATTCGCCGGCCCTTGCAGCCGCAGGTCTACGGCTCAGCCTTGGGCCCTGGTGCCAGCCTGAGCAGCTGCAACGGGTACCGGCAGCGCTGGAGCAAGCCCTGATGGCCTGCCCATCCTGAGCCGGCAGGCCCGATGCCTAGGGTCAGGCCAATCCCATGCCGATCCCCATGCTGCCTGCTGATTTGCGCGCGGCTGAAGCCGAAACGCTGAGCGCCCTGCAGGCCGCCCTCAGTGCTGAGAGCAGTGGGCGCTTGACGGTGGAGTGGCGCTTTGAGGGGCTGCGGCTGTTGCCCCCAGTGCTGCGGCTGCTGGAGCGGCTCAGCGAGCAGGGGCTGAACCCCTGGTTGCTGTTCAGCGATGCCGGTGGTGCCGCCCTGGCGCGCCGCGATGCACCGGCGCTGGCCGAGCGAATCCTTGATTTCCGCCAGCTGCAGCAGCGCCAGCAGGAGCAGGCCAGTGAAGGGCTGCTGCTGGCGGTGACACCCTCCGCTGCCGACTACGAGGCCTTTGAAGAGCTCTGCAAAGGCCACCGCGGCGCCGTGGTGATGGTCAACGGACGCCTGGAAGATGCGGCTGTGGGCATCGGCAGTGTGGCGCGCGAGCGGCGGCGTGGGTTTGTCGCCACCTGGTCGAGCGCCTATGCCCTGATTCCGCTCGACGGTGGAGCATTGCGGCATGCGCTGCCGGGGGGGTGGGAGCTGTATCGCCTCGATGCCGATGGCTATCGCCAGGTCGCCAGCTTTGAACAGAAACCGGATGGGGAAACGATCGGCGATGCCCTTAGTGGCGATGCAGCTGGCGGTGTCGGCAGCACCTTGCGGGCTGTGGATGCCCTGATCGAGGGCTTGCGCTCCTGATCACCCTGGTCCTGCTTGTGCAACCTCCGTACACTGCCGCTCAACCCCCCATGGCTCGATGACACCAGCTCCTCAGGACCGTTCACCCCGCTCCTGGAGTCCGGTGGACCTGGGTGCAGCCGCGGCGGTGCTGCTGGCTGCCGCTGGCGTGATCTGGAGCCCCAAACTCAGCACCGCCGTGGCCCAGGCCACGGGTGGACTGCAACCGGTCACGGTGCTGGTGGATGTGCGCGGTGTCCCGGCGGCTGATCCGGCTGCTTTGATCAACGCCGCCCAGCAGGCCGGCAAAGTCTCGATCGTGATTCGCAACCAGCCCCACGGCAGCGTGGCGCTCAAGCGTGTGATTCCCTTGCAGCGCAAGCTCACGGCCGTGCAAGCCGATGGCTCGGTGGTGACCGCTGCCGATCCCAATCAGCTCATCCTGCCGAGCCTGGATGCCCGCTTTGTGCTCAGCGGTCAGGGCCGCAAAGCGGGTGGTGGTGTCGTCTTTGGCAACCAAAGCCTCAAGGTCGGTGCCCCGATTGAGATCGAGGGTGACACGTTCCGTGTGCTCGGCAGTGTCACGGGGCTGCAGGTGGGACCATCGTGATCGCCATGTGTCGTTCGCTGGGACCTCTGCTGCTGCCGCTGGCTCTGGCGGGGAGCCCCGTGCTCGCCGCCACCAGCGACCATCCCGCCCTGCCCAGCCAGGGCCTCGAGTTGGCCCAGACGCCTCTGGCGTCGCTGCCGGGAGCGCCCCCTCCCGTGGGATTGCCGCAACTGCAGCAGCAGGTCAGCTGCCCGGCGTTGCAACAGCGCCTTGCCACTCTGGTGGGTGGAGAGGCCTCGGTCTGGAGCATTTCCATCGCCGATCCCAACGGCCGTCTCCTCGCCGATCTCAATGGTCTGGTACCGCGCATCCCAGCGTCCAACCAGAAACTGATCAGCACGGCCTACGCCCTTGACCAGCTCGGACCCGATTACCGCCTGCGCTCCCAGCTCTGGCGCCTGGGCGATGGCAGTTTCCGGCTCACCGGAGAAGGCGACCCCGATCTGGCCCTGCCGCAACTGCAGCGCTTCGCCAAGCTGGCCCTGGGCTCCGGAGGTGGCAGTGGCCCTGCGGGCTCGGTGGTGCGTTTGCAGATTGCCGAAGAGCCCCAGCAGACCTGGTGGCCCGCTGGCTGGAGTCCAGATGATCGCTATTACGCCTATGGCGCGCCGATCACCCGCCTGGCGGTGACCAGCAACGCGATCCATGACGCGGTGATGAATCCCCCTTCCCGCCTGCAGACCCTGCTGCAGCGGTCTGCTGCCCAGCAGGGTGGCAGGGTGCAGGTCTCGCTGGTGTCATCGCGGCAGCCGCTTCCCAACGATGCCGTGCTGCTGCATGAGGAACCGTCAGCCTCGATGCACACGTTGCTGAGCCTGGCCAACACCGAAAGCCACAACTTCACCTCCGAGGTGCTGGTGCGCCAGGCCGCCGGCAGTTGGGATCTCAACGAGGTGCGCCGACGGACCACCCTGTGGCTCGGCGAGCAGGGCCTGCCCCTGCAGGGACTGCGCGTGGCCGATGGCAGCGGTCTGGATCGGGCCAACCGTGTGACCAGCAGGCTGCTGGCAGCCCTGCTGCTGCGCATGGATCACCACCCCTACGGCCGCCACTACCTCGCGTCCATGGCGGTGGCGGGGCAGCGCGGCACCTTGCGCAACCTCTACAAGGGATCGTCACTGCAGGGCCAGTTTCATGGCAAAACAGGCACGATCAGGGGGGTGCGCTCGATCAGCGGGGTGTTGTTCAGCGGCGACGGCCCCCGCTATGTGAGCGCGATCAGCAACGGCGCCTACGACCCGAACAGCACGATTGGCGCCGTGTTGCGCGAAAGCCAGAACGCAGCGCTCTGCCCTTGAACCAGGGCTCTTGAGCCGGGGCTCAGCTGGCGAGCTGCCGCAGACGGCTGGCCACGCGCGAGCGCCGGGATGCCACCGATGGGTCGTCCTGCTGGGCGGCCGGTGCCGCAGGGTTCTGCAGGCGCACCAGCTCATGCCGACCGCCCAGCACCACCTGGCTGAGCTCCCGCAGGCGGCCCTCCAGTTCGCCGAGCACCTGTTCGGCGTAGCGGTTGGCCCCTTCGACCACGGTGGCGGCCTCCTGGCGGCTGCGGCTCACGAGGGCATCGCACTGCTGCTGGGTCTGCTGCCGGAACTGCAACGCATCGTTCTGTAGCCGTTCGGCTTCGGCCTGGCTGGCCTGTTGCACCCGCAGGCCCTCCTGGCGAATCTGCTCCAGCTCGGCCATGGCCTGTTGGCGGTTGCGGTCGTGCTGCTCGATCAACAGCCGTTGCCGTTCGGCCGCTTCCTGCTCCAGCTGCTGGCGGCGGACGGCGAACTGCTGTTCCATCTGCGCCAGCCGTGCCTGGTGCTCCTGCTCGGCCTGGGCCACCTGCTGACGGGCCTGCAGCAGCAGCTGATCACACTGCTGGCGGGCCTGTTCGCGCCACTCCTGCACCTGCCGCTCGGCTTCCTGACGGATGCCAGAGCTGTTGATCAGCTGTTCGCGTTCGCGCCGGGCCGTGGCCACGATCTCCTCGGCCTGGCCGCGTGCCTTGACGATGAAGTCATCCTTCTGGGCGATCAGCTCACGGGCGAGGCCGAGCTGGGGCGGTACGGCCTCGCGCAGGGCATCGATCACCTCGAGCGCGTCGGTCTCATTGACCAGACGTCCACCGCTGAAGGGAATGCGGCTGCCCTCCAGCACGACCTCTTCCAGCTGGTCGAGTTGATCCAGCACGGTGATCTGCGGGTCAGCCATTTCAGGGTTCAGGAGTG
>VGPQ01000150.1 GCA_016882555.1 Cyanobacteria bacterium M_surface_7_m2_040 | reverse complement strand
CGGCTCAGGCCCCTGGCCGAGCGCTGGGCAGTAGCTCGCCCCTGGCGCCTGCGCTTGGCGGGCGGGCTGATCACCCTGCTGCTGGTGGCGGGCAGTGCGGCGGCGGGCTGGGCCCTGGTGGCGGCGTTGCAGCAGCTGCCAGCCGGCAGCAGCCGTCGCCTTGTGCTGCAAGGCGTTGTGGTGATGGCCCTGGCCAGCGCCCTGGCAGGACGAAGCCTCGAGCAGGCGGTGAAGGCGGTGCTCAGCGCCCTCGCGGCTGGAGACCTGGCCCAAGCCCGCAGGCGTCTGGCCTGGATCGTGGGCCGCGACACCGACTCCCTCAATGAGAGGGAGGTGCTGCGGGCCCTCGCTGAGACCGCCAGTGAAAATGCGGTCGACGGCCTGTTCGCACCGTTGTTCTGGATGCTGATGGGCGCCAGCGTGGGTCAACCACTGGCACTGGCCTGGGGGTTCAAGGCGGCCAGCACCCTCGATTCGATGCTGGGCTACCGCCGCGGCACCCTGCGTTGGCTTGGCACGGCTGGTGCCCGCCTCGATGATCTGCTGGTGTGGCTCCCCAGTCGCCTGGTGGCCCTCAGCCTTCCCCTGGTGGCAGGCGTGGCTCCGGCAGCGGCCTGGGGGCAGTTCAGGGCGGCCTGCCGCGATGGTGCCCCCGATCCTTCGCCCAATGCCGGGCTCTCGCAGGCGGCCTATGCCCATGTGGTGGGGGTGCAGCTCGGTGGGCTCAACAGCTATGGCGGCGAGCTTCGCCGCAAACCGCTTCTGGCGGCAGGCAGTCCTGCCCCGGATGCTGCAGCGGTCATGCGCATGCTGGTGCTGAGCCGCAGGACGGCGGTGCTCTGGTTGCTGCTGGCGACGCTGTTGGCGGTCATCATCACGAAAGCTCTCAGTTGATTGCCGCAGCGGTTGAAGCTGCCAATGCTGGCTTCAGGTTCAACGGTGTATGGCGATTCGCGAGCTGCTGGAGGACGCTCTCAAAGAGCCCTCCATTGGCAGCACCCCCTGCTTTCGTTGGCACGCGACACCCGTGGGCATTGCCGCCCTGTGGTGCGCAGAGGCCCCGCCCGTGCCACCGCCGTTTGAAGCGGCCCTGCAGGAAGGGTTGCAGGTGGGCCTCGACCTGAGCCGTGAAGAGCGTGAATTTCACCAGGTGAGCTCAGGCCTGGTGTTGCTGTTTCACAGCTGAGGGCGGCAACGCTGAGGGCGGCAAACCCCCAACAAAGCCCCGGGACACCCCCTCGAATCTCCGACGACGTTCGGAGTCTCTGATGGGTGCTGCCGTGGTGCTTCCCGCGACGACCACCATGGCCTGCGAAAAGCACCTCTACGGGCACCAGGGTGGTGCTCAGGGCACCGCTGAGATCAGCCGCTGAACGCCGTCAGGGCTCGGTCACAACGCAGCGTCCGCAGTATCTGCAGCGTCAATAGGAGCGCTGACGGCGGCTGCGGCGATGGGAGTCGCCGCCGCTGAACGGCTGCACGCCCACATTGGGCGGGCTGGGGTGATCCTTGGGACCCTCGAAACCAAGGCCGGATCCGGCCGCATCAAGCAGCCAATGGGCCAGGGTCCTGAGCTGCTGGCTGAGCGATCGAGACGTGCGGTGCGGGTGGGTGCTGGCGGCCATGGGGGTTGCTGGCATCTGACTTCAGATTGATGCCGCTGGCGGCCCCTGGCGATGAGTCGATGCACTCAGATTGACCCTGCACGAGAGGGGTCTGGCTTTGGGGCCGGTTCAGCCGATCAACCCCGCGTCGCCGCTGAAATCGGGGCTGGTGGGCATGCGCCCGGCGTAGTCGTTGGCATAGCTGTCGGCCAGGGTGGCGGCCAAATCAAACTGGGGCTCCCAGGCCAGCTCGCGCCGCACGCGGGTGATGTCGGTCAGGAAGTGGGCCATGCGCAGCGGAAAGGCCTTGCGCGCCTTCTTGTCGAGCCCGGCCGGATCGAAGCTGCGAATCTCCACGGATTCAGGATCCCTGCCGGCCGCCACCGCGGCGGCGTGCACCAGGCCCCTGAAGGTGACGCCTTGGCGGCCGCTGCAGTTGTAGAGGCGGTTGGCGGCGGCATCGACGCCGATGCAGCGCGCCATGGCGCTGGCGAGATCGCGCACATGGCCCAGCTGGGTGATGGTGCTGCCATCCCCCGGCAGCGGCACGGGGCGCCCGTGCACGATGCGATCGAAAAACCAGCTCTCCACAGGGTTGTAGTTGCCCGGACCGACGATGTAGGTGGGCCGGAAACTCGTGAAGGGAATGCCCTGGGCCCTGAGCCAGGCCTCGGTGTCGAGCTTGCCCGCGTGGCGGCTCTGGGGGTCGCTGGGGCTGTCTTCATCGAGGGGCCAGAGCTCGCTGTCGGCATAGACGCCGGCGGAGCTCACATACACAAACCGGTGGCTGGGAGCGCCGGTGCGTTCGAGCACAGCCCGTGAATCATCGAGGCTGCGGCCCGAGCTGTCGATGATCACTTCGAAGCGTCGGCCCTCCAGCGCGGCCAGCCCCTCGGCGGTGCTGCGATCACCCACCACGTGCTCCACCGCCGATGGCGCCGGCCTGTTGCCGCGGGTGAACAGGATGAGGTCGTGGCCCTCGGCCAGCAGCTGCGCCACCAGCGGCTTGCCCACAAACCGTGTTCCGCCCATCACAAGGATCTTCATGCCGCTGACCTGCGCCCCGGGGGGCTGCTGAACTGGGCGCCATTCAAGCTTGGGACGACGCAGTGCATGCCGGGGGTCTGGCAGCCTGGGCAAGGGCCGCCGGCATGCCATGCAGATCATTCCCGCCATCGACCTGCTCGACGGCCACTGCGTGCGCCTGCACCAGGGCGATTACGACCAGGTCACCCGGTTCAGCGATGATCCGGTGGCGCAGGCCCTCAGCTGGCAGGACCAGGGCGCGCAGCGGCTGCACCTGGTGGACCTGGACGGAGCCCGCAGCGGACAACCCATCAACGATGCCGCCGTCAAAGCGATCACCGCCGCGCTCGCGATTCCGGTGCAGCTCGGGGGTGGTGTGCGCACGGCCGAGCGCGCCGCGGAGCTGCTGGACTGTGGTCTCGAGCGCGTGATTCTGGGCACGGTGGCCCTCGAACAGCCCGCGCTGGTGGACGAGCTGGCCAGGCTCCATCCCGGCCGCATCGTGGTCGGCATCGATGCCAAGGACGGCCGGGTGGCCACCCGCGGATGGATCGACGAGAGCACCACCCTGGCCACTGACCTGGCCGGCCGGTTTGCGGCCAGCGGCATCGCCGCAATCATCAGCACCGACATTGCCACCGATGGCACCCTGGCCGGGCCCAACCTCTCGGCGCTGCGGGCCATGGCCGCAGCCAGCAGTGTGCCGGTGATCGCTTCAGGCGGCATCGGCACCTTGGAACACCTGTTGTCGCTGCTCGCACTGGAACCGCTTGGGGTCTGCGGGGTGATCGTGGGTCGCGCCCTCTACGACGGCCGTGTGGACCTTGCCGAGGCCCTGCAGGCCATCGCTGAGGGCCGCCTCCAGGATGTGGGTTCCCAGGATCCGTTCACCAGCCCATACGCGTAACGGTTCTGAGTTGGCCTATAACGGTGGGATCCGTGATCGGTGCATCGCGTGGGCACACGTTCCACAACCGCACCCCACACCCAACTCAAGGTCGATGGTGCCTACCGCCGTTGCCGCGAGCTCGGCATGCGACTGAGCAAGCAGCGCCGCATGGTGCTGGATCTGCTCTGGCAGGAGCGCAGCCATCTGAGCGCTCGCGACATCTTTGAAAAACTGAACAACCTGGGCCGCAACATCGGCCACACCTCCGTCTACCAGAACCTTGAGGCCTTGCAATCGGCCGGCGTGATCGAATGTCTGGATCGTGCCGGCGGTCGCCTGTACGGCTACCGCAGTGATCCCCACAGCCACCTGATCTGCGCAGACACCGGCGCCATTGAGGATCTCGATCTGCAGCTTCCCCAGGAGTTGCTGGCCCAGATCGAGGCCGCCACCGGCTTTGCGATCGAGTCGTACAGCGTGCAGCTCACCGGCCGCCGCGGTTGAGCTCAGGGGCCGCCGTCCCCACGCAGGCCATGGCCTGGAAATTCACGGAACAGCCGGTACCGTTGGGCTGACGACTCCTTTGCTGCCCTTGGCTCAGCACCTGCTGCTGCTTGCCGAGCCCCTGCTGGCCGAGGGGGTGCGCCGCCTTCTGGCCGACACCTTCGGCGCCGATCGCATCGTTGGCGACCTCGAGGCGCTCAAGGGCACCCCCCAATTGGTGCTGTGGTTCCCCACGGCTGGCATCGATCCGGGCGCGCTGGAGCGTGAAGCCCGCCGGCTCAGTGACACCTGGCAGCCCGCAGCGCTGCTGATCGCCCTCCCCCATGGTCTGGCGATGGCGCGCCAGCGCTTGCTGATGCTGCCGGCCGAGGGCCTGCTGCTGGCCCCCGGACCCGATGATCTGCTGCAGGCGATCCAGACTGTGATCGCCGGCGGGCGTTGTGTGCGGCTGCCGGCTGCCCCGCCGAGTCAGCCCAGCGAACCTGGGCCGGCGCTGGGCCTGGGGCAGTGGTTGCTGATCAGCGGGCAGCAGCAGATCGATCAGGCCCTGTGGCGTTGCGATGCCCTGCTGGCCGCGCCCCCTGCCAACCTGCTGAGCCTGCTGGTGCTGGAAGGCCAGCGGCGCGAAC
>VGPQ01000149.1 GCA_016882555.1 Cyanobacteria bacterium M_surface_7_m2_040 | reverse complement strand
CGTCAAGCTCGCCATGCGCAACATGGTGCGCAAGGGGCGCCAGAGCCTGTTTCACTTCGGCCTCACCGCCGCAGGCTTTCTGGGCTTCATCACCCTGATCGCCTGGCTGGGCCGCCCCCAGATCCCCGGTGGCTGAACCGCACTGGGTGGCCGACTCCAGCCCCAGGCCCACCCAGCCGGTCGCCCCCATCGACCTGGATCTGGCCTTCGCAGCCGATGCGGATCTGGCGCCGGAGTTGCTGGCCGCCGCCGGCCCCTGGTGCGCACCCCCTGCAGCCAACAACCAGGCCAACGACAACGCCAACGACCCCGTTGAACAAGCCTGGCAACAACTCCTGGCCGGCTGGCTCGCGCAGCTCCAGGCAGAGCTGCCTGCGGCGCTGCAGCGTGCTGCCTACAGCCTGGGGCTGAGCCTGGTGGGCGACGCCGCGATCGCCGAGCTCAACCACGACTGGCGCGCCAAGGACGGCCCCACCGACGTGCTGGCCTTCGCCACCATGGACGACGACAACGACGGCATGCCTGCCCTGCCGGGTGGCGACGCCACGCTCGAGCTGGGCGACATCGTGATCTCGCTGGAGACGGCGGCGCGCCAGGCACCCGAACATGGCCACAGCCTCGAGCAGGAGCTGCTGTTTCTGGCCAGCCACGGGCTGCTGCACCTGTTGGGCTGGGACCACCCCGATGCGCCGAGCCTTGCCGCGATGCTGCGGCGTCAAGACGACCTTTGCAGCAGCGTTAACGTGCAGGCCAGCGGCTCACGGACGCCCCCCCGATGACGCCTCCTCTGACCAGTCCACTGCCTAGCAGCCAGCCCAGCCCACTCGCCAGCGCGACCAGCCTCAAACCGGCCCGCGGCCAGCGGCGGCGGCCCAGGCGCCTCGGGGCCTGGACCGTGGCAGGCGATCTGCCCGCCAGCTTTCGCTATGCCGCCAAGGGGCTGATCTACGGCTTCACCAGCCAGCGCAACTTCCGCATCCACGTGATCACCGGTGCGGTGGTGTTCAGCCTGGGCCTGTGGCTGGGGCTGAGCCTGGAGCGCCTGGCGCTGCTGGTGCTCACGGTGGCGGCCGTGCTGGTGCTCGAGCTGCTCAACACCGCCACCGAAGCGGTGGTGGATCTGGCCATCGGTCGCCAGTTCCATCCCCTGGCCAAGATCGCCAAAGACTGCGCCGCTGCTGCGGTGCTGGTGGCGGCCCTGGCCTCGCTGGTGATCGCCCTGCTGCTGCTGCTGCCCCCCCTGCTGGCCCGGCTCGGCCTTTGAATGGAGCCATGCTTCTCGTTCTCGACAACTACGACAGCTTCACCTTCAACCTGGTGCAGTACCTGGGCGAGCTGGCGGTCGAGCACCCCCTGGCTGCGGAGCTGCGGGTGGAGCGCAACGACGCCCTCAGCCTCGAGCAGATCCGCGCGCTGAATCCCGCCGCCATCCTGATCTCACCGGGCCCCGGCGACCCCGATCAATCGGGCGTGTGCCTGGAGGTGCTGCGGGAGCTCAGCCCCACCATCCCCACCCTGGGGGTGTGCCTGGGCCACCAGGCCATCGCCCAGGTGTATGGCGGCAAGGTGGTGCGGGCAGCCGAGCAGATGCACGGCAAAACCTCACCGGTGCAGCACCGCGGCGAAGGGGTGTTCGCCGGGCTGCCCAACCCGCTCACCGCCACCCGCTACCACAGCCTGATCGCCGAGCGCGCCTCCCTGCCCGACTGCCTGGAGATCACCGCCTGGCTCGACGATGGCACGATCATGGGGCTCCGCCATCGCGCCTACCCGCACCTGCAGGGGGTGCAGTTTCACCCTGAAAGCGTGCTCACCCAGAGCGGCCACGCGCTGCTGGCCAACTTTCTGCGCCAGGCCGGCGCTGCCTGAAGCGTCGCCAGGATTGGGTTAGCGTCGCGCCACGCACCGCTTCACCATGCGCCTGACGCTCCGTTCCGCCCGCTCCGCCCTGCGCCTGGCGCGCGCCCGCAGCCTGGGCCCTGCTCTCGCCGTAGGCACTGCTCTTGCCAGTACGACCACTCTGGCCAGCCAACCCGCCCTGGCCAATGGGGGCGTGAGCATCACCAGCTACGGCCACAGCGCCCTGCTGATCCGCGGCGGCGGCAAGACCGTGCTGCTCAATCCCTTCAAGGCGGTGGCCTGCGCCGCCGGCCTGAGTGAGCCGCGGGTGAGTGCCGATGTGATCCTGGCCAGCAGCAGCCTGCGCGATGAGGGCGCAGTGGGGGTGGCCCGCGGCAAGCTGCTGGTCAAACCGGGCTCCTACAAGGTTGCAGGGCTGAGCATCGAGGGCATCGCCGCACCGCACGACCGCTTCGGCGGGCGCCGCTTTGGCCAGGCCACCCTGTGGCGCTGGAAACAGGGTGGCCTGGAGTTTGCCCATCTGGGCGGCACGGCCGGCAGCCTCGGCCCCTCGGATCGGGTGCTACTGGGCCGGCCCGACGTGCTGATCATCGGCGTCGGCGGCGGCACCAAGGTCTACGACGGTGCCGAAGCCGCCGAAGTGGTGCGCGAACTACAGCCCCGCCGCGTCATCCCGGTGCAGTACGTGAGCGGCCGCAAACCCGCCAAAGAGTGCGACCAGACCAGCGTCGACGCCTTTCTCAAAGCCATGGCCGGCACCAAGGTCAACCGTCCTGGAGCCTCCCTGAGCCTGCCCGGCAAGCTGGGCGACGGCATGGTGATCGAGGTGATGCGCTGAGCGTGAGCCTTTTGAAGCGCTCACCGGTTGCTGCGCCTACACCACCAGCACCACTGGACTGAGGGGTTATCACCCTCAGTCAGTCAGGGCCAAGTAGGCGTTCCAGAACCGCTGCATCTGCTCGCAGGTGCCGATGCTCACCCGCAGGGAGCCATCGATCAGCGGCTTGCCCGCCATCGAACGCACGAGGATGCCCGCCTGCCGCAGGTCGGCATCCACCGCTGCGGCAGGGCGTGCGGGCCAGATCAGCAGGTAGTTGCCACCGGCGCAGTGATGCCGCACCCCGGCAGCCTGCAGCTGCTCCACCAGCCAGGTGCGGGCCCGCTTGACCTCGGCCACGTAGGCATCGGTGTAGGCCTGATCCGCCAAGGCGGCATGGGCGGCGGTCACCGCGAGGCTGTTGATGTCGTAAGGGCCGGTGACCCGGCTGATGCGGTCGATCACCGGCGCCGCACCGATCGCAAAGCCCATGCGCAATCCCGCCAGGCCCGCGGTCTTGGCGAGCGAGCGCAGCACCACCAGGTTGGGGGTGGCGGCAAAGTCGGCGATCGGCAGCACGCTGTCGCCGGTGAAGGCCTCGTAGAGCTCGTCGATCACCACCAGGGTCTGGGGTGCCGCAGCGGCCAGCTCCAGGATGCGCTGGGGCGCCAGGCGGGTGCCGGTGGGATTGTTGGGGTTGCAGATCAGCAGGATGCGAGGACTGACTGCACCCCGGGCAGCCGATGCAGCGCCCATGGGTGGCTGTGCCGCTTCCGCCCCTTGGGACGTATTCAACGCAGCTTGAATGGCCTGCAGCGGAAAGGCAAAGTCAGCGTCCTGATAGGGAATCGCCTCGATCGCCATGCCCTGCATCTGGGCGCAGGGGGTGTAGTAACCGAAGGTAGGCGAGGTGGTGAGCAACGTCTCCCCCCGGTCGCCATAGGCATGACAGATGGCGTGGATCGCGGCATCCACACCGTTGAACAGGCCGATCTGTTCAAGATGCAAGGGGTGTGCCAGTCCCGGCCGGCCGTTGCTGCGGTCGGCGAGGTTGGCGATCAGGGCCTCGCGCAGGCCGTCGTATTCCGGATAGATGGCGATGTGATCGGGCGGAATGGCGCGGATCGCCTCGACCACCTTGGGGCTGGGGCCGATCGTGTTCTCGTTGAAATCAAGGCGCAGCAACCCGCGGCGCCCTTCCAGCGGCGCGCTGTAGGCCTGGAGGCTCTCGACCTCGGGCCGTGCCTTGGGAAAAGATGTGTCCGTCAAAGGCCCAGGTCGCTGCAATCGCCGTGGGTGTCGCAGCAGGTGGCAGGGTCGAGCGCCTGCGGCAACGTCCAGGGGGACGCTTCGGGCAGGCTGCGCAAACTCAGGTCCGTTTCGCGCAGCACCAGGTCCACACCGCTTTGATAGCCATCGCTGAGCGCCTCTTCGAGCTTCGAGGTCAGGCTCGGGTTCTGCTCGAGCAGACGGGTGATGGCGCGGCGCTGCTCGCGCACGCTCAGAAACCAGCTCCGCGTTCGGCGCTCGGGCTGCAGCTGCCACTTGAGCAGGTGCCCCAGCAACACCCCCAGGCGGCTGACCAGCTCCCGAAATTCCTGTCGCCCCAAAGCTTCAAGCTCCTCCTGCAAGGCATCCCAGTCGAGCCGGCTGCTGTCGTGCGCGCGCAGGGCGGCGCACTGCTGCTCCACCCAGCCGTAAAAATCGCGCTCGTGCAAAGAACTGATCGTGGTCACGGCAGTCCCAGTGAAACGGCCGTTGACAGGATAGTCATTCCGTTCAAAACCCCTGCCTAAACTGAAGCATGCTCGCTCTTCCGCGCCAGCTCAGCGAGGCACTGCGACTGTCGCCGGTGCAGTTTGCGGAGATCTGCGCGGCGAATCCGGATGCGGTGCTGGAACTCACAGCCGAGGGCCAGCTGATTGAAATGACACCCGCAGGCGGCGAAACAGGTCGGCGCAACAACCGCGTCGGGTTTCAGCTGGAACGCTGGG
>VGPQ01000148.1 GCA_016882555.1 Cyanobacteria bacterium M_surface_7_m2_040 | reverse complement strand
TGCGGCAGGAGCCTGCTTGGCGGCTTCGGGATCCCAGTGATCGATGATGCCGACGATCGTCAGATCGCTCGGGTACGACTTGCTGCCGGCGGCTTCGCGGGCGGCCGAGCTGCCGACGCAGATCACCCAGTCACCGGGAATGCAGCCCACCGCGTCCACCGCCACCTTCTGGGTGCTGCCATCGAGCACAACGAGCAGGTGCTTGTGCTCGAAACCGGGGATGCGGTTGGTGGAGACGAGGGGTTTGACGACCTTGCAGATCAACATGTCAATGGCCTCCCGCACTGGCAAAGCTGATGGTGGAACCTACCGCCTCAGCCGGGACGTGGCGGCCCTGGTCGCGCACCGTGAGCAGGGCATGCAGCAGCCCCTGACCGACCAGGTCGCCATAGCGCTGCTCGATCGCGTGCTGGACTCGCTCCGCACGCACGATGGCGCGCTCGCGGGCGCCGGGCACCTGGCCGTTGTAGTCAAAGCGGACCACCACGGGCACCGGCAGACCGCGCGACACGTTGAGGCCCGTGAAGATCTTGACGCCCACGTCGAGATCAGGGGCCCCCTCTTCGACGGTGTCCATGTAGGCGAAGTAGGTGAGATTGCGCAGGTGGATCTCCTTGAAGCCGATGCCCACACCGATGAAGCGCTCAGCATGGCCCGCATCGCTGTAGGCGCCGCCATGAAACTGGCGCACGTAATCGATCTGGGAGAGGTTGTGCTCCAGCAGCCGGGCGATCAGCCGCACCATGCCAGGATCGGGGGCTGAGGCAGCCGCATCGGCCACCATCTGCTCGAGCTTCTGGCGTCCCTGCTCAGGGCTGAGGGCAGCCGTGGCGGCATAGGCCTCGTGGGCATCGAGCCAGCGCTCCAGGTTGGTGCTGCCATCCATGCCCGGCACGTGCACCCGGATCGCATCGGTGTCGGTGTCGATGCCCATCAACAGCAGATCAACCGAGGCGCCGCAGCAGAAGCTGTTTTCGACCGCCTGTTGAAAGTCATTGAGGCGGCGCAGGCCGCTGCTGGCCGCCAGGGCGTCGTCGCTGCCATGGGCGGCGCAGCCCTCGTGGGCTGGGTCCTTGGAACTGAAGTGATACAAGACGACCTTCAGGTAGCGGGTGTCCTCCTGGGCAGGGTTGGGCTCGCCCTCGCGATAGCGGCGATGCTCGGTCTTGACCCAGCGGTTGACGGTGTTCTCGACGTCAAACATCGCCCCGGCATGGGAGCGCCGACGCACCGAGGCAAACGGCAGGCGCAGCGCATAGGCGATGGCATGGGCCAGGCGACCATCGGCGCAGGGGGTGATGTCGAGCAGATGGAATCCGCACGACAGCAAAAAGGCGTTGAAGGCTTCAGAGGCGGGGCTGCCGGGCTGGGCCTGCAGCGGATCCTGCTCAAAGAAGGCCTGGCTGGTCAGGCCATAGGTCTCGAACACGCACCAGGCAAACAGGGTGCGCATGTCGAGCTGGGTGACCCAGGCGGTCTCCAGGATCGGCAACGGCAGCTCAAAGCCCAGCTCACGCTGCGCCACCTCCTGGGCCGACCCAATGAAGTCGCTCTCGTGCTGCAGGGCGGCAATGCGCTTGAGCACCGGCACGATGCGATCGAATGCATCCTTGACCTGGGTGTCGTAGTCGTGCAGCGCCGCGTTGGCGGCGCGGTCGGTCAATGGGTGGGCACTGGCCGCAGCCAGGGGCCGGCCCGGTCGCAGGGGACGCTGGGGCAGGCTCGGCCGTGTGGGCCTGACCTGGCGTTGGCGTGCACCGGTTGCTGCCTCAGGGCGAACCTCGGACACCTTGGGAAGGTCCTGGGCCGCCACCAGGGCACGACGGGTGGGGGCCGTCGGTGCCAGGGGTCGGTTGGTGGTGGCGAGAGAACGCCGCATGGATGCCTCAGCCTCGGGCGCCGCCAGACACGGTGATCAGCGATCCCGCGGTGGTGTTGCCACTGGAGCCGGTCACCCGGCTCACCGGCTCGGGGACCTCGTCGTTGCGCTTGTGCTGCACCCTCGCCATCGCAGGCATCGGGCCGGTGCGGGTGGGGTTGCGGCGGCGAGCCGATGCCCCCTCGGTGCCGGTGACCCGCGCGTTGCGGTCCCAGTCGTCGCCGGTGATGTGCAGACCGGCGGAGATGCCTTCACCGGTCACCCTCGACACCGGACGCTGGGGGGCATCGCCCTCGTCGGTGGTCTCAACAGGACCACGGGACAGCTGGGCGCCACGGCGGTCAAAGCGGAACTGTTCGGTGCCGGTGACCTTGTCACCGGCCATATCAAAAGGGCCGGTAATCCTGCTCCCCTGCTCATAGGTGGTTCCGGTGACCCCACCGCCCCGTTGTCTGGCGGTGTGGGCCGCCCGGGCCGGCGACTGCACGCTGAAGCGCTGCCAGGGGGCCTGATCCAGGCTCTGGGGGTAATCGGCATCCGCCGTGGAGGCTGCGCCACAGGCGGCGGCCTGCTGATCGGCGCCCACGTAGGGGGTGCCGGTGACGTCTTCACAGGCACCGCGCTCGGCACCGGTGAGGTGGCCGCCGATGCCGGGCTGGATGCCGCTCATGCGGTTGGCCCCGCGCACGGGGGTGCGCTCGCGAACGGCGCGCACGGCCGGCGTGGCGCAGTAATCACTGGCCTGCTCAAGGCCGGCATAGGGGGTGCCGGTTACCACCTTGCAGGTGCCGGGCTCATCGCCGGTCACCTTGCCCGAGCGGCCGGTGCGGGTGCCGCTCACCACCTGGTTGCGGTTGGTGACGCTGAAGCCCACCTTGGCGGCTTCGGGTGCGGGCTTGGCGCCGCAAAACTCACCAAACTGCTGAGCGCCGATGTATTCGTCGCCGGTGATGTTGCGGCAGCTGCCGGGTTCATCGCCGGTCACGCGCTCACTGCGGCCCACGGCGGTGCCGGTGACGCCGGTACCGCGCAGGGTCTGCTGGCTGGCCACCTTGGTGGGGGCGCGGCCGGCGGCCGGGGGCTCGGCGCCGAGGTACTGGTCGCCGGTGAGCTGCAGGCCGGAGCCGGGCTCATCGCCGGTCACCTTGCTGCTGCGGCCCACCATCACACCCGAGACGGCCTGGCCGCCCAGGGTCTGGCTGCGGCCCACCTTGCGGGGGCTGGGGTTGGCGCCGCCGCAATAGGCGGCTGACTGGTTGGCCGACACGTATTCGGTGCCGGTGACGCTCTTGCAGGTGCCGGGCTCATCGCCGGTCACCTTGTCGGAGCGACCGACCTCATTGCCGGTCACCCGGTTGCCGTGGGTGGTCGCGGTGACGCGCACCTTGGCGGGCTGGGACGCCGTGGGGCCGCTGTTGCAGAAGGTCTGGAACACTTCGGCGCCGAGGTACTCGGTGCCGGTGATGGGACGGCAGGTGGCGGCTTCGTTGCCGGTGGTCTTGGGGGAGCGGTTGGCCTGGGTGCCGGTGACCACCTGCCCGCCGACCGTTTCACTCACGCCCACCTTCCAATGGGCATCGGCTGCTGCGGCCTGCTTGGCACCGTGGCGGTTGGGGCCACTGGGTCGGGTGCCGCCACTGCGGCTGCTGCCGGCAGAGCCACTCTTGCTCTTGAGCTCGCGCACCTTCTGGGCCAGCTCACGGCCGTTGAGATCGGGATTGATCTGTTTGGCGACTGCGGCCGGACCGCTCTTGCTGGCGGTGCTGGCCGACTTGCCGCGTTTGGAGAGGGCTTCGCGGCGCGCCAAGACCAGGGCGCGGCTTGGGTTGTGCTGGGCGGTGCCCTTGCGCTGCGGAGCGCGGCGCTCGCCACCGCTGGAGCTGCTGGAGCCGAGGCTCAGGCGGGTCGCCGAGCGATCACGGCCTTCACCCTTGCAACCGCAGGGCTTGCTGTCGGCAGTGCTGGCTGCAGCCGGCGCTGGCGCAGCCGCTACGTCGGTGGCGGTGGGGCGCACCACACCCAGGTCGGTGCGGGTGCGGTCCTTGGAGGTGTTGGCGCGCTTGCCGCTGCGGCTCAGGGCTTCGCGGCGGGCGAGCACCAGTTCGCGGCTGGGATTGTTGATCCGGGCGCCGCCACTGCGGCGCGGCGTGGATGGAGCGCTCAGGCTGCGGCTGGGACGCGAAGGCGCCGGGGCGGGGGCAGGCGTCGCGGCCGCTGGGGCCGATGCGACGGCTGCGGGTTCAGCAGCAGTACGGCTGGGGCGGGCGTCGGCAGCAGAGCGCACCCGACTGGGGGCGGAGGTGAACCGCCCGGCGGCCTTCTTGCCTCCGGTGGTCAACGCCTTGCGGCGCTCAAGAGCTGCTTCCCGGCTGGATGTGCTGGCCATAACCGCCCGTCGAATGGAAGTGCAAAGGTTTGGCAGCAGCAGGAGCGACGCCTGCGCTGCGAAGAGGTGAAGAGTCCCGACCTCAGGCCGGGACCACTCCACTCATGAGACTTGAGAAACGCTGAAGACTCAGCGGCCCTCAAACACCACGAAGCAGGCACCCTGGCTTTGGGTGTAGGCGTCGTAGCCAACCAGACGCACGTGATGATCGGGGTATGCGCGGTGGCAAGCCTCGAGTTCATTCACGATCACGCTCAGGTCCTTCTCACCGAAGAACGGCAGCTTCCAATAGGACCAGTAGGTGGCCATGGAGCGGCTGGGATGGACGTGCTCGACGAGCGGGCTCCAACCCTGGGCAATGATGTAGGCGATCTGGTCGTAGATCTCGTCCTGGGTCATCGGCGGGAGGAAGCCGAACGTCTCCA
>VGPQ01000147.1 GCA_016882555.1 Cyanobacteria bacterium M_surface_7_m2_040 | reverse complement strand
AAAGCCCCTGGGGCCAGCAGGCGCGCCAGCAACTGCAGTCGCTGGCACCGGTTGGCTCGGCCATTGCGCTGCGCAGCAAGACCACTGACCGCTACGGCCGCCAGGTGGCCGAGGTGAGCCGCGGCGGTCGCAACCTCAACCAGGCCTTGGTGGCATCCGGTGCTGCGTTTGTGTACTGGCAGTACATCCAGGGATGCGACCGGCAGGCCTACAGCCGTCTGGAATCAGGGGCCCGGCTGCGCGGGCTTGGGGTATGGAGCACCCCAGGCGGCATCACCAAGCCCTGGGACTTTCGCCGCTCACGCCGCTCGAGCTCACATTCAGCTGGCGCAGCTGCAAGCGAGCGACGTTACCGCTGCCGTGAGATCGGCTCCTACGCCCGTGCCCAGGAGCTGCTGCGTCAGGGCCACAGCTACCTCGATGGCGACGGCGATGGAGAAGCCTGCGAATCCCTGCGCTGATCATCCTGGGATGCATCGCCGATCAGCTCCTCGAGCACTCGGCTGGCAACCTCGGCGGTGTTGCGCAAGCCGAACTCGGCATTGGCTCGCTCAAGCCAGTCCACAACGGAGCGCTTTAGGCGAATGGTCAGCTCGATCGTCTCGTCTGGAGAGTGGTTTGGTTCGTTCATGGCGCTGGATAAGGTATAGACAGGTTGCCCCCGCCAGAAGCTGAGTTGTTGAAAGCCAAGAAGCAAAGCTGCTTTTATTCAGCTTGCGCATAATCTTTGGCCCGCAGGTAAAAGACAGCGAGCGCTGATCCTGTAGGGATGGCTGGCTCGAGCAGAATGAATCCCCCAAGCCAACCCGCCATGCCACGCAATGTGAGCGTCCTGCGTTGTATCGGCGAGATGCGCGGCGCCCTGGTGTTCCGCTCGCCCATGCGAGCCCGGGGTAGCTCGGGCTGGCGCGTGCAGATCATCGATGTCTTCTCGCTGCAGATCGCCACGGGCTACACCCGCGACCCCCAAGGCCGTTTGCTGCTGGAATCTCAGCCCTCCCTCGCTGCTGGGCGCAGCTGGTCGGTGGCCAAGGCCGCGCAGCTGATTCGCAACGATGCCCGGCCCCACCGTTGGGTGGCCTTAGAGCTCGACAAGCGGGCCTGGGGCCTGTTCTGGGCTGGCGGCGGCCTGCAGTTGTGCCGCCAAATGCTTGCAGAACGCCTTCCTGAAGCAGAAGCCTGTTCAGCCCTGGTCCCGGCGACGCCAGAGGCCTTGCTGAAGTTGGTGCTGGATCTTGGGATCGATCCGTCTGAGCACGCCACCCAACAGCCAGCGGCGAAAAAGGGCTTTGGCCTGCGAGCACCACCATGGCCGCCGCAGGCTGTCAACCCATGGAGCGTGGTGGCGTGGACCTCACTGGTTTGGTTGACGGTTCTTGGCATCACGGCAGCAGGGTTCCTCTCGGTGCTGGAGCGCCAAGACCGCAAATTGCAGCTGCTGCTTGAGCGCACGGCACCGGCTACAACGCAGCAGTAAGCGCCAACCTCCGTTGCCCAAGAAGAAAGCTCAAGCGGCAAAGGATCCCAACAAAGGGACCCTCCCAGTTTCGGGACCCCACTTATGGGGCCCCAGAACTGGGAGGGTTGGCATAGCGGAGGCCTCAGAAGATTCGATCGCCGCAACGAGCAATTGGTGCGCCAAAGATGAATAACGGTGAACACACACCATCAAAAGCGACGCAGTTATTCAGCCGCTGAATACTTCGTGACAAAGGGATCACGATGAGACCACGATGAGTTGCAGGGGACAGCACATTGCATCCAATTGCATCCATCGCTTCTCAATCATGTCTGTTTTGTTCCGCAAACCGCAGCGCATCTCGATCACGGTGAATCACCGGCTCTATGAGCAGCTGCTGGAAAGCTCTGACCTGCAGGGACGCTCGGTCTCCAACCTGGCCGCCTTTTTGCTGGAAAGCGCCCTGGAGCACAACCAGACCCGGCAACCGGCCGCGTACCCCTCAGAGGGAGTTGGCGTAGACCGCCAAACCCCGTTCCAACCAAGCGCGATGCTCCGCCGCTAGCTCAGTTGGGCTCTCGATGCGAATGCCGGCGCCAAAGCCGAACAGCCAGTTGCGCAGGTCGACATCGCGGGCCACGGTCCAGCTGGGCAGATCCAGCTCCACCGGATAGGGGTGGGTGTCTGCCGCTGAACCGGCTTCCAGCACATGCGGCGCCTTGGGGTGATGCCACCAGGTGTCACCCGGCAGGGCCTTGCTGTAGCGGGTGTGCTCGATCTGGTAGCGCTGCAGGCCCTCGCGAATGAAGGCAAAGCTCCAGCTTTGGCAGCAGAACCGTAGTGTCACCAGCGCCTTGGCTCGTGTCTTTGGCGTGGGACTGCACAGCTGCAGCTGGGCATTGAGGTCATCGCCGAAATAGATGCCACCGCTCAAGTGCAGCAGCGTCTCTAAGCGCCTCAAGCCATCGGCATGGGCGTCATCGCTGCGGCGGTAGCCACGCTCGCTGCGGCGAAGGGCCAGCCGGTCGATGCGCTCGCTGCGGATCAAACCCTCGGCCCGGCCCACGCTGTCTTCTTCGTAGACCAGGTACCAGCCGATGTTGTGAAACAGCAGTTGCAGCGGCCAGGCCCGAAAGCTGCCGCTGGGGCTATCGGGGAAGCTGGCGACCGAGGCATAACGCTCCAGCTCCACACGCCGTCGCTCGACGATGGCGGTCTCCAGAAATTCGGCCTGGCGCTCTGAGGCCAGCGAGTCGGGCCGCACCAGGGCGCTGCTCACGATCGAGCGGTTGGCAAAGGCCCGCACCGGGCTCGCCATGGCGGTGTCAACGCCACCCCAGGTGAGGCGTTGCTCCAGCTCTACCAACAGGTCTTGTGCCGATGGGTCGGCCAGCCGTCCGGCGGCCTGGCTCACCACCCCATGGATCTCGCGCAGGCGGTTGGCCGACAGCAGGGCCGTGCCAATGGCATAGCCGTGGCGCACGTTGTCGTTGCGGCTGCGGAAGCCATAGGGCGTGAGCAGCTTTTCGAGGTCTTTGCGCAGGGTGGCGGCTTCACCGGGCAGGTAGGCGCCAGGGACGGTCTCGATCTGGCTGATCAAGTGTTCGGGCAGGGGTGTGCCAGCAGCGCGATCAAACGGTTGCTGCACCAGGTGCCGCAGCAGGGTGAACACGCGCACAAAAACAGGTGCATCCCCCAACGGCGGGTAGCCACCGTTCACCCCGCCAGGCCAATGTGCATCGCCTTTGGGGGCAACCACCGCCGGGGGTGGCTTGATCGGTGCCAGCGCCGGTTCAGGGCTGCAGAAGCCGTTGGCCTCCAGCCAGGCCAGATCACCGCGAATGGCGGTGGCATCGCCGTAGCACTCGCCATGCAATCGGCGCAGATAGGCGGCCGCCCGATCAGCCAGATTTCCCTCGGGCAATGGCGAAACGATCGCCTCCAGCTCGGCCCTGGTGGCGGGGTCAGCGGCGTCAAGGTCGGGATAGGTGGCCAGCAACCGCAGCAGATAAAGCAGCCGCTCGACATCGAGCAGCCGCGAGTAGCCGTGCAGGGCAAAGCGGTTTTCGCGGTTGCGCGCCGAGCGAATGCGGTGATCGAGCCGGGCGAGCTCATCACGCAGCAAGGGCTCCAGCTCGCGCACATGGGTGGGCACCACCGCCACCACCGAGGCCATGCCTTCTGCCCGGGAGGGGCCAAACACCGGATCAGCCAAGGCTGCGGCCATCTCGCGGATCACCGGCTCAGGCACCAAGCGCTTGCGGGTCTGGTTCCACTGCAGGCAAGTGGATAGGGGTGTGTACAGCCACCAGCCGATCCACTCCACCGGCGCGGGCAGCGCCAAGGCCTGGGTGAGCACCAGCCGCCAGGGGCGGCGGGCGTGGGTGGCATCCACGATCACCGCGGTGCCGGCAGCCACCGACTCCTGAATGCGTTGGTGCAGCAGGGCCTCGATGTCGCGCCAGGGGCCCTGCACGGCGGCATCGCCGAAGAGCTCACGGCGCAGCAGATCGGTGGAGAGCACCACGGCCCCGGTGAGCTCTGCGAGCACGCCGGCCAGGGTGGTTTTACCGCTGGCAGGCGGGCCGATCAGCAGGTGGCAGCGCTACCAGGAAAAGCACAACCAGGCCGATGCCTTTCGCACCGCCCAGGTGGCCGCTGTCATTTTACGGGCAAAGTGTTTTCAGCTTGAGGCTCAGCCAGCGCCCCTGAGCCCGGAGGCTGAGCGTTGATGGCCATGGCCCGCACCCCGCTCGATGCCCTGATTCAGAAGCTGCACGCTGCAACGTCCACCGCGATGCAGAAGAGGCGCCTGTTGCCATCCTCTGGACAGATCCCCGCAGCGAGTGGAAACCGCTGATTCCCAGGCGTTCCAGCTGAGCTGCGTAGACGAGCGCTGCAACTTGGACGTGAGCGGCGGTGGTTCAGGCCTCAAGGCCGATCTACGCCTTGACGGCCCCGGCGGCCCAAGGGTCACAACCAAGCCCAAGCCTGTGGAGGATGGCGGTGCCCGCTTGCTCGTTGGCGACGACGCGCTGGAAGGGAAGGCCGTGACGGCCGTTTTGATCGATGGCAACGATCGCGTGATCGCCCAACGCCGCACCGTGGTGGGACTACACACCTAGTGTGGTCGCATCAGCGGAGTCAGACGTGTCAGAAGTAGTCGCAAGCCAGGTTTCGGTGCGGGATCTCAAGACCCACCTCTCCGAATGGCTCGGCCGGGTTCAGGCCGGTGAGGAGGTGGAGATCACCTCACACCGCAAACCGATCGCCCGC
>VGPQ01000146.1 GCA_016882555.1 Cyanobacteria bacterium M_surface_7_m2_040 | reverse complement strand
CACCCCGCGGCTGGCGATGTCATGGCAGTTGAGCACGCCGGGTACATCCATGGCCGCCTGATGAATCGCCTCAGGAGCCAGGGCGATCTGATCCAACAACCAGGGCAACTGCTGCCGCAGGGTGGCAAGCCGGTCTCGCAGCACCAATGCGGCGATCAACAGGGCGACGGCCGGCTCTAGCCCAGGCAGGGGAAGCGCCGGTCCCACGGCCATCGCCAACAGCACCAGCACCGTGCTCCAGGCCAACAGCCGGCGCCATCCGAGCAGCGCCAGCTGGGCCAGCGCCAGCGGAATCAAGAGCAGCAGCCCCGCCGTGGGCCAGGGGCGCACCCCGCTACCGGTCCAGAGTGGCTGCAGGCCAGCCTGGAGCAGCTCCAGCAGGGCCCAGATCAGCACCACCGTGATGGCCAACGAGGCGATGGCCTGAACCTTGGTGTGGCCATAGGGATGGTCGCGATCCGGACGGGGATCGCTCCAACGCGCCAGGACCAGTCCGCTCAGGCCTGTGAGCAGCAGCACAGCACTGCCCAGGGCATCGGCCATCAGAGCCAGGGACCCGAACCTCAGCAGCAGGCTCAGCTTCACGCCCAGCAGCACCCCATGCCCCAGCCACCGTGCTGAAGCATCGCCACCAACGCCAGAACTCGCACGGGGTACAGGGGTCATGGCTGCAGGTCAGGCGCCGGAAAGCCGCAGGCCGACTCTGGCCGCAGGGCGCAGCACGCGCAAGGGCAACCATGCCGGTTTGCGCAGAGCCCGCGCTGAAGGGAGGCACCGCTGTTCTTGGGGTCATCCTGCACAGGGCAACCAAAAGGCTGGTCAACGGGCCCGGTCCTGCAGGAGGCTTGGACGCGCTGCGATGACGTGCGATGGCCCTCGATCAGCTCAAGGCATTTCTCGGTGTGATGCAAAGCGATGCGGCTCTGCGCCAGGAGGTGCTCGCAGCGGCAACGGCGGATGATGTCGCCCTGATCGGGGCACGCCTGGGTTACGAATTCAGCGGCGATGAACTGCTGCGCCTCTCGGGCCAGAAGGTGGGCCGCGTCACCGTGACCAAGCAGGACATCCCTGGGGAGTACAACTGAGCAGCTGCGATCATCAGAGCACTACCGTTCCGCTGGTGTGATCGCCGTATCGGGTTCTGAGCAACACGTTGGCTTTGCACTCCTGCTGACCCTGGCCGCAGGACTTTCGACCGGGATCGGCAGCGTGCTGGGCCTGATGAACAGGCGGTTCAGCCCACGCATTCTGGCGTTGTCGCTCAGTTTCTCGGCCGGCGTGATGATCCAGGTCTCCTTCGTGGAGATCTTTCCCAAAGCACGCAGCGCCCTCACCACGGCCCTCGGCGCCAAGGCGGGCTATGGCTGGACGGTGGCGGCGTTCTTCGTGGGCATCGCGGTGATGGCCGCCCTGGACCAGCTGCTTCCCAGCCACGCCATGGTGCTCCCCCCCACCGAAGACGTGGGCACAGCCGCCCGCGACCGGGCCCAATCGCACCAATTGATGCGCATGGGCCTGTTTTCGGCCCTGGCCATTGCCATCCACAACTTTCCTGAGGGCCTGGCGACCTTTGTCGCCGCCCTCAACAACCCCAGGCTGGGGATGGGGATCGCCCTGGCCATCGCCATCCACAACATTCCCGAAGGCTTGGCGATCTCAGCGCCGATCCATTACGCCACGGGCAGCCGGGCGAAGGCGTTCTGGCTCTCGTTTGCCTCGGGGCTGGCCGAACCGCTGGGTGCTCTGCTCGGCTACTGGCTGCTGCGACCGGTGCTGTCACCGCTGGTGCTGGGATTGATCTTTGCCAGCGTCGGCGGTGTCATGGTTTACATCTGCCTGGACGAACTGCTGCCGGCCGCCCAGCGCCACGGAACCCACCATCAGATGATTGCCGGCGTCATCGCCGGAATGCTGGTGATGAGCCTTTCGCTGGTTCTGCTCGCCTGAAGCCAACCGATCCGCTCGTGTTGCACCCCGCAGCCACGCCCCAACCGGACCAGGCCGCCCAACGCTGGCCCTGGTGGCCGCTGCTGCCGCTTTACCCCTACGGCCGCCGCGCCACCCTCGTGCGCGAGGTGGTCGCCGGATCGGTGTGGTGCTTCGAGCAGCTGCAGGGCGTGTACTACGTCGCGGTGCCGATCCGCATGACGGTGCTCAAGCTGAAGCACGGTCTGTTGCTCTATGCCCCTGTGGCACCCACGGGCGAGGTGCGCAGGGCCCTGGCCGATCTGGAGCGCGCCCATGGCCCGGTGCAGACCATCGTGCTGCCCAGCAGCTCGGGCCTTGAGCACAAGCTGCCGGTACCGGCAATGGCACGGGCCTGCCCTGAGGCCACCGTGTGGGTGACCCCCCAACAATGGAGCTTCCCCCTGCCGCTACCGCTGCGCTGGCTGGGTTTTCCCGCCCAGCGCACCCGCGTGCTGTTTGAGCAGGGGACCCCCCACCCCGACGAGCTCACGTGGAGCCCCCTGGGCCCACTGGATCTGGGGCTGGGCACCTTCATGGAGGCGGCCTGCCTGCACCGCAGCACGGGCACCCTTTTGGTGACCGATGCGTTGGTGAGCATCGGCGCGGAACCGCCGGCCGTGTTTGCGCTGGATCCCACGCCGCTGCTGTTTCACGCCCGCGAACGCGGCGAGGAGGCATTGATCGATGCCCCTGAGCGGCGGCGGCGGGGCTGGCAGCGCTTGGCCCTGTTTGCCTCCTACCTCAGACCGGCGAGCCTGCAGGTGCCGTCCCTGGTCGAGACCCTGCGCGGTGCCCTGCGGCCCGGGGTGCGCAACGCCCGCAGCCATTTCGGTCTCTACCCATTTCGTTGGCCCTCTGGATGGGAGGCCGAATTTGAAAGCCTGCAGGGTCTGCAGGAGCGAGGGCTGCAGATCGCTCCTGTGCTGGAGCGGCTGGTGTTTCCGCGCTGCCGACGGCAACTGATCACCTGGATCCAGGAGCTGGCCAAGCTGGAGGGTGTGCGGCAGCTGATCGCAGCCCACCACGAGGCGCCGGTGGCCTGTGATGCCCAGGCGCTGCAAGGGTTAGCCGCCAGCCTGGAACAGCGTGCCTGGGCCGCCGACCACGGCAGCTGGAGCCTGCTGGCGCGCATCGATCAGACCCTGCTGCGGTTGGGCCTGGTGCCTCAGCAGCCAGCCGACCCAGACTGAGGCTCAGGTTCGGCTCAGGTTCGCGGGTGCAGATCAGAGCTGAAGCTCGCCCGGATCGGCATCCGGGTCAGCATCGAGCGAACCGCTGCCGACCCAGGAGCTCTCAAGCTCCATGCGCTGCTCCATCTGGCGCAGGAAGTAACCCGTCATCATCGCCGAGGCCAGCAGGCCGGCGAGGTTGTCGCGGTTGGTCTGAATCTTGACCTCGAACTGCTCGCCGGGGAGCATGCCCAGCAGGCCCTGAACGTTGTGGCGGATGATGTCCTGAATCTCGGGGCTGGCGGAGCGGGCAACCCGCTGCAGCACATCCGGCGATTGATCTTGCAGGTACTGAATCAGCGAGTTGCCGCTGATCGCCTCACTGTCGGTCGCCAGGAACTCCGGGTTGAACATCTCCGGCGTGCTCCACGTCACGAGCTGCACCCTAACCCAGCTGCCCGGTGGGGCCAGGGGGCAGCGGGGAGGGGGATGTCCGTATCCGGCTGAAGCGCGCCAGCGGCCAGTAGCGCCACACCGCTGTGCCGATCACCGCCTCCCGCGGCAGCGGCCCCCAGACGTGGGAATCGAGGCTGGCGTTGCGGTTGTCGCCCAACACCAGCAGCTGGTTGGCACCCAGCTGCTGGGGGGGCAGCATGTAGGCCATCGCTTCGGGCGCCCAGTCGGGATCGATGGGCTGGCCGTTGCGCAGCAAGCGACCGGCTCGCACCTCCACCCAATCCCCGGGACCCGCCACCACCCGTTTGATCAGGGCCGCAGCAGGGTCGTAGCCAGCGGCCACCAACGCGGGCGGGGCATGAAACACCACCACGGTGCCCGGGCTCAGCGGCAGCCCCAGGCGCGGCCTGAGCTTCTCCACCAGGATCCGGTCCTGCAGCTGCAGAGCCGGCAGCATCGAGCCGGATGGGATCCAGCGCGGCTCGATCACCCACAGGCGCAGGAGCAGCGCCAGCGCAATCCAGCTGGCCAGTCCGAGCAGCCGACGCCAGAGCGGCCTGGCGGAAATCATGGCGGGATTTGGGGCGCGGGATGATCAAGCCATCCTGCCCCTTGCCCTTGGCGGCTGTGCCCGACCACACCGTTCAGCCCCTGGAGGCCCGCAACCTGCAGGCTGCGCTGTGGCTGCTCGAGGCCCTGGTGGCCGGCGGTGTGGGCGCTGTGGTGGTTGCCCCGGGCAGCCGCTCGGCCCCGCTGGCCCAGGCCGCCGCCCTGCTGGAGGCTCAGGGGCTGCGCCTGCTGACCAGCATCGATGAGCGCTCGGCAGGGTTCTGGGCCCTGGGCTGGGGCAAGGCCAGCGGCCGGCCTGCCGCGGTGATCACCACCTCGGGGACGGCGGTCGCCAACCTGCTGCCCGCGGCGGTGGAGGCCGACTGGGGCACGGTGCCGCTGCTGCTGCTCAGCGCCGACCGACCAGCACGGTTGAAGCAGTGCGGTGCCAACCAGACCGTCAATCAACAACAGTTCCTGAGCCCGGCCGTGCGCTGGCTGGGGGAGGGCGATCCCGCCGGCCTGGCGGCGATGGACCAGGACCAACTCAACACCCTGGCGCGCCGCGCCCTGCAGGCGTGCAGGGGTGGCGCTGAG
>VGPQ01000145.1 GCA_016882555.1 Cyanobacteria bacterium M_surface_7_m2_040 | reverse complement strand
TCAGCGCCTCTTCTTGGCCCAGGGCGGCAGGTCGATGAACACCCGCGTGCCGGGCTTCAGGCCCGAGAGGATCTGGGTGCTGCGGCCGCTGCTCATGCCCAGCTCCACCGGCTGAAACCTGGGTTGGTTGCCCTGGCCCACCAGCAGCACGCCCGGGCGTCCGTCTTCGGTGACCACCGCCACGGTGGGCACCAGGGTCTGGGGGGCGACCATGCCGATCTGGAACGCGATCTCGGCGGTCATGCCGATGCGCAAGTCGGGCTCAGGCTGCACAAAGGCCAGCTTCACCTCAAAGGAGTTGACGTTGTTGGTCTTGATTGCCCGTGGGGCGATCTGGCGAATGCGGGCCGGGAAGGTTCGATCCGGATAGGCATCGACCTGCACGCTGGCCTGCTGGCCCACACGCAGGCGACCGATGTCACTTTCAGGCACCTTGGCCACCACCTCAAGGCCGCGCGCCACCTCGACGATTGAGGAGCTGGTGGCCCCCAGGCTGCTGGAGGCGGTGGTGGTGGGGGTCACGAAGGCGCCGCGATCGGCATAGCGCTGGCTGATCAGGCCGCTGAACGGCGAGCGCACCACGAGATCGTCACGCTCCACCAGGCGCTGCTCCAGCCGCTCACGGGCCGCAGCCAGGGCGGCCTTGTCGACCTCATAGGCCGCCAGGGCACGGTTGTAGTCGTCGGCGCTGATGGCGCCGCTGCGGTAGAGCTGCTGGCGGCGCTGCCATTCGCTGCGACTGCGCGCGAGGTTGGCCTGAGCCGAGCGCAGGTTGGCCTCCAGCTCCTGGCGCCGATCGCGCAGATCCCCCTTGTCCATGAGCGCCAGGGCCTGCCCCAGGCGCACCTGGTCACCCTCATCGACATAGAGCTCGGCCAGCACCCCCTGGCGCTTGGGGCTCACATTGACCCGCTCAATCGCATCGAGCTCGCCGGTGGCGGAGATCAGTCCCGGCAGGCTGCCCCGCTGGGCCAGCACGGTGAACCGCGCCAACGACGCCTTCTGCTCGCTGCTGCGCCGCCACTGCAATCCGCCCACGCCCAGCACCAGCAGCGCGGCCACCGACACGCCCACCCAGAGGCGGCGGCGCTGCCAGAACGCCGGAGCTGGCTGGCCGCTCTCGGCCACGGCCAGGGGGCGTGGGGCAGTCGGGCCGGGTTTGGGCGACATCAGGGTGGAAATGGCCCTTGCAGCGGTTGGGTCCAGTTTCGCTGGCCGCCTGCCCGCCTGTGGGTTCGTAGATTCCGGGCATGCTCAAAGCCGGAATCGTGGGATTGCCCAATGTGGGCAAGTCGACCCTGTTCAACGCCCTGGTCGCCAACGCCCAGGCCGAAGCCGCCAACTACCCCTTCTGCACGATCGAGCCCAATTCGGGCGTGGTGGCCGTGCCCGACCCGCGGCTCGAGCAGCTGGCTGTGCTCAGCAAGAGCAAGGAGACCATCCCCACCCGCGTGGAGTTCGTCGACATCGCTGGCCTGGTCAAGGGGGCCAGCCAGGGGGAGGGTTTGGGGAACAAGTTTCTCGCCAACATCCGCGAGGTCGACGCCATCGTGCATGTGGTGCGCTGCTTCGAGAACGACGACGTGATCCACGTCTCGGGCTCGGTGGATCCGGTGCGCGATGCCGAGGTGATCAACCTGGAGCTGGGTCTGGCCGATCTGGCCCAGGTCGAGAAACGGCGCGAGCGTCTGGTCAAGCAGGTGCGCACCAGCAAGGAGGCCCAGCTGGAAGACGGAGCCCTGGCCCGCATTGAAGAGGTGCTGGAGCAGGGCGGTGCCGCCCGCAACGTGGCCCTCACAGGCGAGGAGGCTCCGCTGATCAAGCCCCTGGGGCTGCTTACCGCTAAGCCGATCATCTACGCCACCAACGTGAGCGAAGACGACCTGGCCGCTGGCAACGCCTTCTGCGCGGCAGTGGCCGAGCTGGCCACCAAGGAGGGGGCAGAAACCGTGCGCATCTCAGCCCAGGTGGAGGCGGAGCTGATCGAGCTGCCCGAAGCCGACCGAGCCGAATTCCTCGAAGGCCTGGGCGTCGAGGAGGGGGGCCTGGCGAGCCTGATCCGGGCCACCTACAAACTGCTGGGTCTGCGCACCTATTTCACGACGGGCGAGAAAGAAACCCGCGCCTGGACGATCAAGGCCGGCATGAGCGCCCCCCAGGCCGCTGGCGTGATCCACACCGATTTCGAGCGCGGCTTCATCCGCGCCCAGACGATTGGCTACCAGCAGCTGCTGGAGGCGGGCTCGCTGGCGGAGGCCCGCAACAAGGGCTGGCTGCGGGCAGAAGGCAAGGACTACATCGTCGCCGAAGGCGATGTGATGGAGTTTCTGTTCAACGTCTAGACCCACGGAACCGACGACAACGTCGACCACGTGACGAACCAAGCACCTGAAGAACGTCGGCACGTGGCGATCGCCGGGGCTGGGCAGCATCTCCTTGCAACAGGCTTGCAGCAGAATGGACCCGAGACCTGTGGTGCCATGACCGCTCAGCAGCCCCCCGACCCCGCGCCAGCAGCTGAGCATCCCGCTGAGCATTCCCATGACTTCGCGGTGCAGAAGCAGGTGCACCAGCAGATCCGCAACGACCCCGACTACGACGACTGGGAGTACGGCACAGAGCCCCTGCCCCAGGAGGCCTGGGTGCCGCTTCAGGGGGAGGGGCCTGAGTCGGAAGCGCCGAGCTCGAGCCGGTAGAGGGTGTCTGGCCCAGCCCCCAGGGCAGCTGTGGCCTGGGCATCGGCGCCGGTGAGCACCGCCAGCAGCCGCCGGCGCTGATGCCGCTCGATCAGGGCCACCAGTGGCAGGGCGAGCAACACGGCGACCGTGAGCAGGGCCCAGACGCCCGCCCCGTGGCCCTGGCGATCGAGCAACCCTCCGGCCAGCGGCGGCGCCACCAGGGCGCTGAGGGCAAAGCATTGGCTGAACAGGGCCATGGCCAGGCCCTGGCGGCTGGGCGGGCTGAGTTCCACCCCCGCCTCGGTGGCTGTGGGGAGAAAGGCCGCCAGCCCCACCGCCAAGGGCAGCTGGGCCGCCAGCACCAGGGCCACCCCCAGGCGCGCATCGAAGGCGCTCAGAGCCAGCAGCAGGCCCCCGAGCGCAAAGGCCAGCAGGCTGAGCCGCAGCCCCTGCTGCACCGGTCGGTCGGCCAGGGCCCGGCCCAGGGGCCACTGGATCAGCAGCAACAAAACCAGCTGCACCCCCACCAACAAGGCTCCCAGGCCTTCAGGCATGGGCGCACGCTGCAACCCGCCCCGCACCAGATCGAGCGGCAGGGCGCTTTGCATCAGCACCGGCACGGCGGTGGCCACCAGAGACAGCAGCAGGATCGGCAACAGCGGGGCGAACCACTGCTGAAACGGCAGCGGTGGATCATGGCCCTGGTGTGAGCCTTGCCGGGCCGCCGGGAAAGGACTGCGCAGCAGCACCACGGCCATCAGCGCCAGGCCGCTGAGGTCGACGGCATAGATGCCGCGGATCTGGCCCAGGGCCGCCAACAGGGCACCCAGCAACGCGCCGGCGGCGATCCCGAGGGCATCCGCCGTGCGGGCCAGGGCATACCCCCGGGGTGAACCCAACCCTCCGGCCGTGAGCGCCACCGCCAGCTCGATCGCCGGCCAGTAGAGCCCCATCGAGAGCCCCAGCAGCAGCTGACCGCCCACATAGGCCTTCAGGCTGTGGGCCAGCATCAACTGCAGGTCACCCGCCATGGCCAGCACCACCGCCAGCAGCACCGGCCAGGAGCAGCGCCAGCCCCGATCCAGGAGGCCGCCGCTGGCAAAGCGGCCGACAGTGCCAGCCAGGGCGGCCAGCGCCACCCCCGTGGTGACACTGGTGGCCGAAAAATCGGCGCGATGAAACACCAGCGGCGTCAGGTAGAGAACCCCTCCAGCACCAACCGAACCCACCAGGCGCACCAGCACCACCCGGCGCAGCGGCAGGGGAAACTGGCTCCACCAGGACGTCAGCGCTCTGGCCCCTGCCTGTGCCTGCTTCAAACGCCTACCGCCGTCTCGTTGGAGTTCTCGCCAGTCTGCTGCTGGTGGGAGCGCCGCGGCCGTTGCCGGCGGCCGAGGTGCTCGAGCTGCAGCTCGACGGCATGGCCATCCCGGTGGATCTGCGGCAACTGGAGGCCTGGAGTCAGGATCCGGCCCGCAGCCGTAACGAACTGGCGGTCTGGCTCAACCTGCTGGATCCCCGCAGCCGCCGGAACCTGTTGCAACTGCTCAACGCTCCCCTGCTGCAGGAGAAAAGCCTGGGTGAGCAACTGCTCAACAGCTGGAGTGGAGAGCAGCTGCTCTCTGAGGTGGCCCAGCTGGTGCAACCCGACAGCGGCCCAGGCGCCGACGAGCACGCGGGCGTCACCCTGCTGCGGCAGACGCTCGATGGGCTGCTGCAGCGGGAGCGCAAGGTGACCACGCTGCAGCTGCTGCGGGCCCTGCCGGCCCGGCGCATCAGCCTCAAGCTCGACGGGGTGATCGAACTGGCCCAGCAGTGGCGCGAACAACTCGAGCAGCAACGGCTGGCCCTGCAGCAGCTGCGTCGGCTGGCCCTGCCGCTGCGTCAGACACGGCCATTGGTGCTGAGCCAGCAGGGCCGCACCGCGGGCATCCCCCTGCCGCTGCCGGTGCGGCACCGCAGTGAGAGCCTGCCCCTGGAGCTCTGGCCCGCCGAAGGGCGGCTGCAGGGCCCCTGGGTGGTGCTGATGCCCGGCCTTGGGGGCGATGGCAACCAACTCAACTGGCTGGCGGCGGGCCTGGCCC
>VGPQ01000144.1 GCA_016882555.1 Cyanobacteria bacterium M_surface_7_m2_040 | reverse complement strand
AGCACCTGTTCAGCGACTACCTGCTGCCGTTTGAACTGGCCTCGGTGCTGCTGCTGATGGCGATGATCGGCGCCATCGTGCTGGCCCGCCGCGACGTGTTTGCCACCGATGTGATCACCGGCGAACCGGCCGACCAGGGCCTGATCGAAAAGGCCCGCACCCCCCTGCTCACCAGCAAGCCATGAGCCTCGCCCTGCCCACCGAGATCCCCCTGCAGGCCTTTCTGGTGCTGGCCGCTGTGCTGTTTTGCACGGGCGTCTGGGGCCTGATCAACAGCCGCAATGCCGTGCGCGTGCTGATGAGCATCGAGTTGATGCTCAACGCCGTCAACATCAACCTGATGGCGTTTTCCGGCTACCTCGACGGCCAGCTGATCCGCGGTCAGGTGTTTGCCATTTTTGTGATCACCGTGGCGGCGGCTGAGGCGGCGGTGGGCCTGGCGATCCTGCTGTCGCTCTATCGCAACCGCGATACGGTCGACATGGAGCGCTTTAACTTGCTGCGTTGGTAGGTCGTGCTGCGTTGGCAGACAGGATTGCGTTGGTAGACAGGATTGCGTTGGTCGACAGCTGCGCAGACCGCGCACTCTGATCCATGCGTCTCGATCGTGTCTGGTTGATCGTGCGTGCTGGCAGCCAGGCCGCCTCACGCCAGGCCCGTCGCTGTCTTGAGGACCTACAGGCCCAGGGCATTGCGGTGGTGAGCGCCACCAGCGGCCTGGCCAGCAATCCGTTCCCGGGCTTGCTGGCCACCGAGCCGGCCCTGCCCGATCTGGCCCTGGTGCTGGGGGGTGATGGCACGGTGCTGGGGGCGGCGCGCCATCTGGCGCCCCTCGATGTGCCGATCCTGAGCTTCAACGTGGGCGGTCACCTCGGCTTTCTCACCCACGAGCGCAGCCTGCTGCGGTTGGATGATCCGGCCGACTCCCTGTGGCAGCGCCTGCGCGACGACCAGTTCGCCCTCGAGCGCCGCATGATGCTCGAGGCGCGGGTGCTGCGCGCCAACAGCCGCAACGAGCCCGATCACTCCAGCAACGCCGGCGAAGACAGCGACGGCGACGGGCCCCATCTCGCCCTCAACGACCTCTATTTCAGGCCCTGCCTCGATGAGGTGTCGCCCACCTGCCTGCTGGAGCTGGAGATCGACGGCGAGGTGGTGGATCAGTACCGAGGCGATGGGCTGATCATCGCCACCCCCACGGGTTCCACCGGCTACGCGATGGCGGCGGGCGGGCCGATCCTGCACCCCGGCATCGAGGCGATCGTGATCAATCCGATCTGTCCGATGAGCCTGTCGAGCCGCGCCGTGGTGGTGCCGCCCCGCTCGCACCTGAGTGTGTGGCCCCTGGGGGAGCTGAGCCGCAAGGTCAAGCTGTGGAAAGACGGGGCCTATGGCACCGTGCTCGAGCCCGGTGATCGCTGCGTGGTGCAGCGCAGTGCCCATCCGGCGCTGATGGTGATCCTTGATCAGAGCCCGTCGTATTACCGCGCCCTCACCCGCAAGCTGCATTGGGCCGGCAGCCTGTCGGCCGCTGAGCACTCCCACAACTGAGCTGACGCCCATGGCCCTGGAGATCGAACGGCGCTTTCTGGTGCAGCTGGGCCCGGCTGAACCCTGGCGTGGCCATGTGACCTGGCAGGCGCGGCTGCAGCAGGGCTATCTCAGTGCCAGCCCCGAGGGCTTCACCACGCGCGTGCGCCACGACGGCGACGGCGGTGCCTGGCTCACGCTCAAATGCGCGGCCACGGCTTCGCAGGGCCTCGTGCGCCACGAATTCGAATACCCGATCCCGCCGGCCGATGCCGAGGCGCTGCTGCAGCTCAGCCCCCAGGCCCTGAGCAAGAGCCGCTATGGCCTCGACCTGCCCGGGGGCGATTGGGTGCTGGATGTGTTTGACGCCGCCAATGCGCCGCTGGTGATCGCCGAGGTGGAGCTCACCAGCGCTGATCAGGATCTGGCGGTGCCTGCCTGGTGCCTGCGCGAGATCACCGGTCAGGGGCGCTTCAGCAATGCCGCCCTGGCGGCCTGCCCGCTGAGCCGCTGGGATGCCCGCGAGCGGCGGCAGCTGCTGCAGGCGCTCGGCGGCGCCGCTGTTTAGGATCAAATCTGAAGCCAATCAGAAGCACTTGGCGCTGCGCCCCTCGGCTGTGACCACCTGGACCGCCGCGCAGAGCTCTGCTGGCCCTGCCGTGGGCCTCTACGACCACAGCGGCATGCTGCGTTTCAGCGGCAGCGCCGAGGCTGACTGCCTCGCCTATGCCGAGCTGTTTGCCCTGGCCGCCGGCAGCTTCAGCCTGGCGCCCCTGGGCCCGGCTCGCCCTGAGCCCCAGCCGCCGGCAGGGTGCAGCAGTTAAAGCCGTCGCGGCAGATCTTGCCGTGATCCATGGCCCAGTTCAGCAGGGCCACACGGTTCTTGGCGCCCGTCTTGGTGAAGATGTTGCTCACGTGGTTGTCGACGGTGCGCTTGCTGATCGTGAGCTCCACGGCGATCTCCTGATTGGTGAGGCCGCGAGCCACCAGATCGATGATCTCGATCTCCCGCTCCGAGAGGTCGCTGCGCAGCTCAGTGCGAAGTTCAGTCCGGACTTCAGTTCGAATGCTGCTGCGGGGCTCGCTGTTGTCCATGCCCACACCGCCCACCAGGGGATTCGGCCACTGTAGGCAGGGCCTGTGGTGGATGATGGGGACTGCTCAGCGCGCCTCGGTTTGCTGCTCCAACAGGCTCTGGCCAGGGGCACCTTGGCGATCACCGCCGAGGTGACTCCGCCCCGCGGTGGTGATGCCTCGCGCACCCTGGCGGCGGCGGCGGCCCTGCGCGGCTGGGTGCATGCCGTCAACGTGACCGATGGCAGCCGTGCCGTGATGCGCATGAGCAGCCTGGCGGTGTGCCGGCTGCTGCTCGATCAGGGCATCGAGCCGGTGCTGCAGATGGCCTGCCGCGACCGCAACCGCATTGCCCTGCAGGCCGATCTGCTGGGGGCCCATGCCCTCGGCCTGCGCAACCTGCTCTGCCTCACCGGCGACCCGGTGCGCGCTGGCGATCAGCCCGATGCCCGCGCCGTCAATGAGCTCGAGTCGGTGCGCCTGCTGCAGCTGGTGGGTCAGCTCAATGCCGGTCTTGACCCGGTCAACGGTGCCCTGCCCGACGGCGGTACTGCCTTCTTTGCCGGTGCGGCGGCCGATCCCCAGTCGGCCAGCCGCAGTGGCCTGGTGTCGCGGCTGCGCCGCAAGCAGCAGGCCGGGGCCCGCTTTGTGCAGACCCAGATGGTCACCGACACCGATGCCCTCAGGCGCTTTGTCGACGAGATGGCTGGCCCCCTGGGGCTGCCGGTGCTGGCTGGGGCGTTCCTGCTGAAGTCAGCCAAGAATGCCGCCTTCATCAACCGGGTCGTGCCCGGGGCCAACATCCCCCAGGCGGTGATCGATCGCCTGGCGGCGGCCGCCAACCCTGCCGCCGAGGGCATCGCCATCGCCGCCGAGCAGGTGGCCAGCTACAGCCAGATCGCCCAGGGGCTGCACCTGATGGCGATCAAGGCCGAGGAGCGCATCCCTGAGATTCTCAGGCAGGCCGGGATCACGCCGCTGGTGGCTTCAGCTGGCGGCGCCCAGGGCGAGGTCGCTGCCGAGCAGCTCGGCCAGGGCCTTCTGCTGCGGTGACGGTTCGACGATGTCCTGCCGGCGGGTGTCGGTGATCAGCCAGTCGAGGGCTGCTTCCTGCAGGTCGAAGTGGTCGCCGTTGCGGTCGACGCAATAGCGCCCAAACACGAGCTTCTCGACCAGCCGCACCCCGGGGCCGATGCGCGAATAGTCAAAGATGATCGAGTTGTCGATCGTCGCGCCTTCGCAGATGTGGCAGCTGGGGCCGATCATCGCCGGGCCAATGATCGTGGCGCCGTCTTCGATCTTGCTCATGCCACCCACATAGATGGGGCCCTTGACCGTGATCTGGTCCCAGTTGGCGGCCACATTGAGCCCGGTGAAGATGCCGGGTCGCACTTCGTGCCCGGGAATCTGCACCTGCCGCACCTGGCCCTGCAGCACGCTGCGGATCGCCTGCCAGTAATCGGGCACCTTGCCGATGTCGACCCATTCGAACTCCATCGGCAGCGCGAAGAAGGGCGCCCCTGCGGCCACCAGCTTGGGAAACAGATCCGAGCCGATGTCAAACGGCACGCCCTCGGGCACAAAGTCGAGCACTTCGGGCTCGAAGATGTAGATGCCCGTGTTGATCATGTCGCTGGCGGCGTCGGCCACCATCGGCTTTTCCTGGAAGGAGCGCACCCGGCCGTCGTCATCGGTGACGACCACGCCATAGCTGCTTACCTGCTCCATCGGCACCCGTTTGGTGATCAGGCTGGCCAGGGCACCCTTGGCCTTGTGCCGCTTCACCGCTTCGGTGAGGTCGAGATCGATCAGGGCATCGCCGCAGATGACCACGAAGGTGTCATCGAAGAAGGGCTGGAAGCTCTGGATTTTCTTGAGCCCGCCGGCTGAGCCCAGCGCTTCCCCGATCAGCTCGCCATCCTCGATGCGGCCTTCAAAGCTGTAGGCGATCTGCACGCCGAAGCGCTGGCCATCGCGAAAGTAGTTCTCGATCTCCTCCGCCAGGTGGGAGACGTTGACCATGATTTCGTTGAAGCCGTGCTCCCGCAGCAACTCCAGCAGAAACTCCATCACCGGCTTCTGCAGGATCGGGATCATCGGCTTGGGAATCGTGTGCGTGATCGGACGCACCCGGGTTCCCTTGCCGGCCGCGAGAATCATCGCCTTCATCGG
>VGPQ01000143.1 GCA_016882555.1 Cyanobacteria bacterium M_surface_7_m2_040 | reverse complement strand
CGGAGGGACCAAGTAATGGAAATCATGCAGGTCACCGGATCGCTGGTGTGCACCCATCGGGTCGAGGGCCTCAAGCACTGGAACCTGCGCGTGCTGCGCACGCCCAAGGGCAAGCTCAGCGTGGCCATCGATCCGGTGGGTGCCTCCCCCGGCAACTGGGTGTTCACCGCCAGCGGCTCAGCGGCACGCTTTGCCAGTGGTGATCCCGAGACCCATACCGATCTGACGATCGGCGGCATCATCGACTTCTGGGAGCCCGATGGCTGACGCCACCCCCCACCGCCGGCGCTGACGCCGGCCGCGCGCCGTTCTCCCCACCCTTTGCTCCGTCTCAGCCATGGCCATCCCCAGCAAGCCCGCCGCTTCCGCACCGGCCGCCGCTCCCAAGGCCGCCGGCACGAGCACACCAGCCCCCGCAGCGGCAGCCAGCCCGGCGGCAGCCAGCACTCCGGCCGCTGCCAAACCCGCTGCGGTGCCCGCAGCCAAGGCGGTCACCCCAGAGGTGGTCCCCGCCGGCAGCAGCAAGGGGGCCACGGCCCGACGCACCACCACCGCCCGCAGTGCCTCTGCGCGGCGCAGCACACCCGCCCGCAGCAGCAGTGCCCGCAGTGGCGGCAGCAGCAGCGGCGGCAGAACCAGTGGCGGCGCCGGCCGTGGTTCCACCTCTGCGGCCCGGGCCCCGCGCAGCCAGCCGATGGGATCCCCCATTCACGGCATTGCCCTGGGCATGATCGAAACCCGCGGCCTGGTGCCCGCGATCGAGGCTGCCGATGCCATGACCAAGGCCGCCGAAGTCACCCTGGTGTCCCGCGAGTTTGTCGGCGGTGGCTACGTCACGGTGATGGTGCGCGGCGAGACCGGCGCGGTCAACGCCGCGGTGCGGGCCGGTGCCGATGCCTGTGAGCGGGTGGGCGACGGTCTGGTGGCGGCCCACATCATTGCCCGCCCCCACGGCGAAGTTGAGCCTGCCCTGCACATGGCCGGCAACCGCAGGGCATGATGACCATGGACGCCGCTCACCCGCGCGTCTTGGGTTCTCTTGGTCGCGCCCTGAGCCTTGAGCTCACTGCTGTTCAGCAATACATGACCCAGGCTTCCCTGCTGGAGCTCTGGGGTGACCTCGAAGCGGCCGAGCGCTTCCGCCGCGAGACCGTCGAGGAAATGCAACACGCCGAATCCCTGATCAAGCGCATGCTGGCCTTGGGTGTGGCCCCGGCAGCCTCCCAGCTGCGGCCGGTCACCCACGCCCCCGACCTGGCTGGCCTGTTGCAGCACAACCTGAAGCTGGAGCAGGACCTGATTCATCTCTATACCGATGCCGTGCGCTTCTGCCTGCTGATCGGCGATCAGCGCAGCCATGAGCTGTTTGCCTCCCTGCTCGATGATGAAGGTCACCACGCCGAAGCCCTCGAGGCCTGGCGGCGCGAACTGATCACCGACAGAGGCGGCTACGGAGCCTGGGCGGATGCCCGGGCCACCTTTTGATGGACCAGTCTGTTGCCCTGCCACTGTCGCTGCGACTGGCCTGGTTGATTCCGATCTACGGCTTCAGTGGCATGGCGCTGTCGCTGCCCTGGGCCACGGGGTGGATCAAGCGCAACGGACCGCGGCCAGCGGCCTACCTGAACCTGCTGGTGACCCTGCTGGCGGTGCTGCACGGCAGCTGGCTGCTCCGCCAGGTGCTGATCCTGGGTCCGCAGCATCTCGATTACCCCTGGTTCCAGGCCGCGGATCTCAATCTGCGCATCGGCTTTGACCTATCGCTGACCAATCTGGCGGCCCTGGAGCTCGTCACCACGATGAGCCTGATCTGCCAGGTGTTTGCCCTGGGCTATCTCGACAAGGAGTGGTCGCTGGCGCGCTTCTACGCCCTGGTTGGCTTTTTCGAGGGGGCCATGTGCGGCGTGGTGCTCAGCAGCAACCTGGCGATGAGCTATTTCCTGCTGGAGATGCTCACCCTCTCGACCTATCTGCTGGTGGGCTTTTGGTATGCCCAGCCCCTGGTGGTGACGGCGGCCCGCGATGCCTTTCTGACCAAGCGGGTCGGCGATGTGCTGCTGCTGATGGGGGTGGTGGCCCTGTCGGCCTGGGCCGGCTCGATGGAGTTCGACGATCTCTATGCCTGGGCCGCGGATGCCGCTGCCAGCGGCTCAATCACGCCGTTGGCGGGCACGCTGCTGGGGCTGGGCTTGATCGCCGGTCCCATGGGCAAGTGCGCCCAGTTCCCCATGCACCTGTGGCTCGATGAGGCGATGGAGGGCCCCAACCCAGCCTCGATCCTGCGCAATTCAGTGGTGGTCACCTGCGGCGCCATCGTGCTGCTCAAGCTGATGCCGGTTCTGGCCCCGCTCTCACCCCTGGCCACCCAGGTGCTGCTGGTGGTGGGCACGATCAGCGCCATCGGAGGTGCACTGGTGGCGCAGGCCCAGGTGGATCTCAAGCGGGCCTTCAGCTACGGCACCACCTCCTATCTGGGCCTGGTGTTCATCGCTATCGCCCTGCAGCGGCCCGGCATTGCCCTGCTGTTGCTGTTTGCCCATGGCCTGGCCCGCGCCCTGCAGTTCATGGGGGTGGGCAGCGTGATCGCCGCCACCAATTGCCAGGACCTCAGCGAGCTGGGCGGCATCGGCACCCGCATGCCCGCCACCCTGATGGCCTTTGCGGTGGGCAGTGCCGGCCTGGTGGGCCTGCTGCCTCTGGGCTCGTTCTGGTGTTACGGCCTGATGCTGACCACCCTGCTGCCGCAGTCGCCCGCCATCGCCGCGGTGTTTCTGATCACCAACCTGCTCAGCGCCCTCAATGCCACGCGCGTCATGCGCTCGCTGTTCTGGGGGCCTGTACTGCCCAAGACCAAGCGCACCCCCGAGGCCAACTGGCTCATGGCCCTGCCGATGGTGAGCCTGATGGTGGTGGTGCTGCTGCTGCCCTTGATCATGCAGCGCATCGATCCGGTGCCGGGCATCGCCGCCTTCCCGCTGTGGATCGGCCTGCTGGTGGCCGGCAGCGGCCTGGCGGGGGTGTTGCTGGCGCTGATCCTGCCCCAGGAGCAGTTCTGGTCGCGCACCCGTCAGCCCGTGTTGCGCGTCATTCAGGACCTGCTCGCCTACGACTTCTACACACCCGAGCTCTACCGCCGCACCATCGTCAACTTGGTGGCCTCGCTGGCCCGTGTGGTGCTGTGGTTTGACCGCACCGTGGTCAAGGGTCTGGTCGATGGCCTTGGCCGCCTGTCGCTGTCGACCGCCGAGGGGCTCAAGCTCACCGTGAGCGGGCAGCTGCAGAGCTATGTGCTCACCCTGATCGTGTCGATTGTGCTGCTGCTCTCGGCGCTGCAGTGGCTGCGAGGGGGGCTGGGCTGATGCTGCTCTCCGGCCTGCTGCTGATTCCGTTTGGGGGCTGCCTGGCGCTGCTGCTGTGGCCCGGTGGCCCCAGCCCCCAGCGGTTGCGCTGGATCACGATTGCGATCCTGCTGGCCCAGCTGCTGTTGAGTGTGGTGGTCACGGCGGCGTTCGATCCCGCCGATTCCGGCATGCAGTTGCAGGAGCTACATCGCTGGGTGCCAGGCATCGGCCTCGACTACGCCCTTGGCATCGATGGCCTGTCGCTGCCCCTGGTGCTGGTGAATGCCGCCCTCACCCTGGTGTCGGCGGTGATCACCCGCGACATCGACCGGCGCCCGAGGCTGTACTTCGCCATGCTCCTGCTGATCAGCGGCGCGGTGAATGGCGCCTTTCTGGCCCAGAACCTGCTGCTGTTCTTCCTGTTCTACGAGCTTGAGCTCATCCCCCTGTGGCTGCTGGTCTCGGTGTGGGGCGGCGTGGATCGGGCCTATGCGGCCACCAAGTTTCTGATCTTCACCGCCATCTCAGGGATGCTGATTCTCGGCGCCTTCCTGGGCTTGGCCCTGCTCACCGGCAGCGTTGATTTCAGCCTGACGCCCGTGCTGAGCGAGCGCCTCACGATGGGCGGGCAGCTGCTGCTGCTGGTGCCACTGCTGCTGGGCTTTGGCATCAAGATCCCGCTGGTGCCGCTGCACAACTGGCTTCCCGACGCCCACACCCAGGCATCCACCCCGGTGTCGGTGCTGCTGGCGGGGGTGTTGCTCAAGCTCGGCACCTACGGCCTGCTGCGCTTTGGGCTGCAGTTGTTCCCCGAAGCCTGGGCCCTGTTGGCCCCGGGGCTGGCCATCTGGGCTGCCGTGTCGGTGCTTTATGGCTCGTTTGCCGCGATCCTGCAGACCGACATGAAGCGCATGGTGGCCTACAGCTCGGTCGGTCACATGGGCTACGTGTTGCTGGCGGCGGCCGCCGGCACCCCGGTGGCCCTGCTGGGGGCTGTGTTCCAGATGGTCAGCCACGGCCTGATTTCGGCGCTGCTGTTCCTGCTGGTGGGCATCGTCTACCGCAAGACCGGCACCCGCAATCTGCAGGTGCTGCATGGGCTGCTCAACCCCGAAAAGGGCTTGCCCTTCACCGGATCGCTGATGATCGTGGCGGTGATGGCCAGCGCCGGGCTGCCGGGGATGGCGGGCTTCATTTCGGAATTTCTGGTGTTTCGCGGCAGCATTGGCGTTTTCCCCCTCGCCACGCTGCTGTCGATGGTGGGTTCCGGCCTGACCGCGGTCTATTTCCTGTTGCTGGTCAACCGGGTGTTCTTCGGGCGCCTGGCGATCACGCCCCCCACGGGCGATGCCGCCGTCGATGGCAAGCTCGACGTGCGCCTAGCGCCGGTGGCCCCCCGCGAAACCCTGCCAGCCATCGGCCTGGCGGCGGCTGTGGTGATCCTGGGTCTGCTGC
>VGPQ01000142.1 GCA_016882555.1 Cyanobacteria bacterium M_surface_7_m2_040 | reverse complement strand
GTTGCCGTTGCCCAGGGGCTCGACGCGCTGTGGTGGAGCGTCGATCGCAAAGCGACTGGCCAGCTCGATCAGGTCCATGGGGTCATGCTGGCGGGATCATCCCGCCAGCGCCAGGCCCGAATGGCGGATCAGGGCCTCGGTGCTGGGCGGACGCCCCCGGAAGGCCTCGAAGATCTCGGCCGGCGAACGGCTGCCCCCCAACGACAGCACGGTGTCGCGGAAGCGACGACCCGTGGCCACCACCGCGTCTTCAACGTCGAGCCCCACCTCCTCAAAAGCACTGAAGGCATCGGCGCTGAGCACCTCGGCCCACTTGTAGGAGTAATAGCCGGCTGAATAGCCCCCGGCGAAGATGTGGCTGAAGGCGCAGAGGAAGGCGTCCTCGGGGATCGGCTCGAGCACGGTGGTGGTGCGGGCCAGCTGCCGCCGCAGTTGCTCGGGGCTCTGGCCGCCCTCGGGGGTCCAGACGCTGTGCAGCCGCAGGTCGGTGAGGGCGAAGTGCACCTGGCGCAGGGTGGCGCTGCCGCCCATGAAGGTGCGGGCCGCCAGCAGCTTCTGGTACTCGGCCTCGGGCAGGGGCTCGCCGCTCTGCCAGTGGCGGGCCATGCCCATCAGGGTGGCGCGGTCGTAGCACCAGTTCTCCATGAACTGGCTGGGCAGTTCGACGGCGTCCCACTCCACGTTGTTGATGCCGGCGGCCTGGGGGCGCTCCACCGTGGTGAGCATGTGCTGCAGGCCATGACCGAACTCGTGGTACAGCGTTTCCGCCTCGTCAAAGGTCATCAGGCTGGGGGTGTCCCCCACGGGCGGACTCTGGTTGCAGATCAGGTAGGCCACAGGCAGCACCGGTTCGCCGGCGCGGCTGACGCTGCGGCCCAGGCATTCGTCCATCCAGGCGCCGCCGCGCTTGGACCCCGGCCGGCTGAAGGGATCCAGATAAAAGGCCGCCAGGGGAGCGCCACTGGCTCCATCAAGCACCTTGAAGTAGCGCACATCGGGGTGCCAGCTGGGCGCTTCGCCGGGCTCGGTGGCCACGATGCGGATGTCAAACAACCGCTGGCACAGGCCGAACAGGCCCTGCAGCACCTGCTCCAGCGGGAACCAGGGCCGCAGCGCCTCGCTGTCGAGGTCAAAGCTCTGCTGCCGCAGCTTCTCGGCCCAGAAGCTGACGTCCCAGGGCTTGAGATCAGCAGCCTCCGGGGCACCATGGCGGGCGGCGCAGGCCCGCAGCGCTTCCAGCTCCTGCTGGGCCACCGGATAGGCGGCAGCGCGCAACTCTTCGAGCAGCTGCTCGACCTCGGCCACCGAGCCCGCCATCTTGGAGGCCAGGCTCACCTCGGCCCAATTGGCGTACCCCAGGCGCCTGGCCTGCTGCAGCTTCAGCGCCAGGATCTGCTCGATCAGCGGGCTGTTGTCGAGCTCGCCACTGGCGGCGCGGGCCACCTGGGCGCGGTAGACGGTTTCGCGCAGGTCGCGGCGCGCGCTGTATTTGAGAAACGGCACCACCCGCGGCATGTCGAGCCCCATCAGCCAGGGGCCGTGCTCGGCGCTGGCGCCGTCACCGGCGGCCTGGGCCAGCAGCTCGCGCAGGCTGACGGGCAGGCCGGCCACCTCGGCAGGATCGCTGAGGCGCAGGGTCCAGCCGTTGGTGGCATCCAGCACGTGGTTGCTGTAGGTGGTGGCCAGCTCAGCCAGCTGCTGGCTGCTGGCGTTGAAGGCCTCCTGCTCGGCCCCTGCCAGGCCCACGCCGCGCAACTCCATGTCGCGCAGTTCGGCCTGGACGATGCGCTGCTGGGTGGGGTCCAGGTGGCCTGGCTGGCCTTCGGCGCTGGCCTGGTACTGCTGCCACAGCTGACGCAGGGCCCCATAGATGGGACGCGACTGCCCGGCCCGGTTGCCGAAGCTGACCACCGCGGCCTGCTGGCGCTGGTGGGCATCGCGCAGCTCTGGGCTGTTGCAGACACCGTTGAGGTGGCTGACCACACCCCAGCTCCAGCGCAGACGCTCGCCCAGGTGGTGCAGCGGCTCCATCACCGCGGCCCAGCCCAGGGGTTCGGCGGTGGTGGAGCGTGCGCTGAGGTCCGCTTCCAGCTGATCGAGTTCGGCATGGAGCTCGGCGAGCAGCAGCGGGATCCCCTGATCCACCTGCTCAGCCGAAATCGCCTCAAACGGCGGCAGGCCCTGGCCCTGCAGCAACGGCACGGCTGAGGGGTCCGCGGGGGACCCGGCCTGGGGAGCTGGGGATGCCGTCATCCGATTGGCGCAGATGGGCCCATTTCAGCCGATGGGGAGCCGATCACGCGGCAGAGCCCTGGGCGGTCAACCGACCCCCAGCCCGCGACCGAGGGCCAGCAGGGGCATCGACGCCAGCTGTGAGGCGAGCGCATTGGTGCTGGCCTCATAGAAGTCGATCGCCAGGCGCGGCCAGAAACCGATGGCCAGGGTCGGCACCAGCAGCGTGAGCCCGATCAGCAGCTCGCGTGGGCGCATGTCGCCGGTGATCGCCAGGGCCGGAATCCGGGGTCCGAAGAACACGCGGCGGCAGAGCGACAGCAGATACACCGGCGTCAGCACCAGACCGATCGCCGCCAGCACGATGGCGATCACCCGGAACCCGATGGTGAAGCTGTCGTTCGCAGTCACCCCCAGGAACACCGTGATCTCGCTGACAAAGCCGCTCATGCCGGGCAGCGCCAGCGAAGCCAGGGAACTGGCCAGAAAGAACGCGAAGGTGATCGGCAGGGCCTTGGCCAGGCCGCCCATGTTGGGAATCGAGAGGGTCTCGGTGCGCTCGTAGAAGACGCCGGTCACAAAGAACATCGCCGCGGCAATCAAGCCGTGGCTGATCATCTGCAGCATGGCACCACTGATCCCCAGGGCATCGATGGCGCCGATCCCCAGCAGCACGAAGCCCATGTGGCTGACCGAGCTGCAGGCGATGCGCCGCTTGACGTTGTCCTGGGCAAAGGCGTTGAGCGCGCCGTAGACGATGTTGACGATGCCGAGCACCACCAGGGCCGGCGCCAGGGTGAGGTGGGCCTCGGGCAGCAGCTGCACGTTGAAGCGCAGCAAGGCGTAGCCGCCCATCTTCAGCAGCACGCCGGCCAGCAGCATCGATACCGCGGCATTGGCCTCACCGTGGGCATCCGGCAGCCAGGTGTGCAGCGGGAACATCGGCAACTTGACGCCGAAGCCCACCAGGAAGCCCAGATAGCAGAGCAGGCCAAAGGTGCCGCCGGGGGAACGGGCGGCCAGCTCGCTGAGGTTGAAGGTGAAGGGGCCATGCAGGGCCAGGGCCAGACCGCTCAGCAGGATCAGCAGCGAAGCGGTGGCGGTGTAGAGGATGAACTTGGTGGCGGCGTACTGGCGCTGCTTGCCACCCCAGATGGCGATCAGCAGATAGACCGGCACCAGCTCCAGCTCCCAGGCCAGGAAGAACAGCAGAAAGTCCTGCGACAGGAACACCAGCGCCTGGGCCGAGGCCTGCACCAGCAGCAGGGCGAAATACAGCTTGGATTTGCGCGCGATGTTCCAGCTGGCGGCGGTGGTCAGCAGGGTCACCAGACCCGAAAGCACCACCAGCGGAGCCGAGAGGCCGTCGGCGGCCAGGCTCCATTCGAGCCCGAGGGCCGGCACCCAGGTGACCCGCTCCACCAGCTGCAGACCATCGAGGCTCGGGTCGTAGTGGCGGCTGAAGGCCAGCAGCATCAGCACGAAATCGGCAATCAGCACCACCAGCGCCACGCTGCGGGGCAGGCGGGGATCGCTGCCGTCACCGGGCAGCAGCGGCATCACCAGCGCCGCCGCCGTGGGCAACAGCACAATCACGCTCAACCAGGGAAAAGACGCGGCCAGGCCTGAAAGGTTCGCGTCCATGGTTCCCTGAGGCTGTTGCCAAATTTATCAGCGAACCCTGCCTGGCTGGGTAGAAGTACCTAGCACCACCGCGTTGTGGGCGTGCCCTAATCCCGGTGTGGCAGGGCTTCCCAGGTGCTGCCGCTGCTCTGAACACCCAGGCATTCACCGCGGGACTCCACCCCTTCCAGCCGCCAGGCCTCCACCATGGCGGCCTTGACCGGCTCGGCCACCGCCTCGCTGCAGAGGGCCAGCAAGCTGGGCCCTGCGCCGCTGATCACGCAGCCCCAGGCACCGGCCGCCAGGGCCGCCTCGCGCACGGCCCGGCCTCCCTGGATCAAACCCCAGCGGTAGGGCTCGTGCAGGCGATCGTGCATGCCATCGGTGATCAGCTCGCCATTGCCCGTGCGCAACCCCTGCAACAGCAGCGTGAGGGCGCCCAGATTGCTCACCGCATCGGGGATGGGAATGGCCTTGGGCATCGCCCGCCGCGCCTCACGGGTGGTGAGGCGGATCGCCGGGATGGCCACCACGGCGCGGACGGCCGGCGACCATTCGCAACGCACCACCCGCCAACGCTGGGAGGCCGCCTTGGCCGTCATGCACAGGCCCCCCACCAACGAGGGCACCACGTTGTCGGGATGGCCCTCGATGTCGATCGCCAGCTCGAGCAGCTTCTCGGTGCTGAGCGGCTCTCCCGCCAGGGCATTGGCGCCCATCAGGCCGGCCACGATCGCCGTGGCGCTGCTGCCCAGACCCCGCGCCGGCGGCACCGCCAGCCGCACCCGTGCTTCCAGGGCCACCGGCTCCAGGCCCGCTTCGCGCCAGACCCGCTGGGCCGAGCGATACACCAGGTTGTCGGGACCGCCGCGCAGATGGGTCCCTTCGCTGCCTTCGATGATCAGGTCAAAGCGCTCGCTGCCGCCGGGGATGCAGCGCATCTCGAAGACGTTATCGAGGGCCAGCGCCGCA
>VGPQ01000141.1 GCA_016882555.1 Cyanobacteria bacterium M_surface_7_m2_040 | reverse complement strand
TTCCTACTTTTTGCTTGGCATCGAGCAGCACTCCGGGGCGTTGCCCCAGTTGTCAACCCTGTTCATGCCGTGATGGCTATGAATCGACGTGATCTGTTGGCCGCCTCCGGGCTGATGCTGGCCGGCGCGGCGGTTCCGTCGCTGGCGGGGCGCCGTGCCCTGGCTGCCGGCGCTGAAGACCCGCAGCTGCTGAACAGCCTGCAGGCCTGCACCCCGGCCGATGCCGTGACCCGGCTGCAGGAGGGCAACCGGCGCTTTGCCAAGGCCTAGGTGTCGGCGTCGGGTTCGGGCACCCCGCGCCAGCGGATGGAGAAGCTGAACGCCATCTGGAACGACAATTGCCAGATCGACCCTGCGGCCCTGGCCCAGGGCCAGAAACCCTTTGCCGCCATCCTGTCCTGCGCTGACGCCCGGGTTGACCCCAGCTGGATCTTTGCCAGTGGCTCTGGCGAGCTGTTTCAGGTGCGCAGTGCCGGCAACACCGCCTTCAACGATGCGATCGCGTCGATGGAATACGCGGTGTCGGTCCTGGGCACGCCGCTGCTGCTGGTGATGGGTCACAGCGCCTGTGGTGCCGTCAAGGCGGCGATGGCCTCCAACCCCCTGACCCCCCTGCTCGAGGACCTGGTGCAGCCGATTCGCGCCAGCATCAAGCCCGGCGAGGGCCTGGAGGCGGTGATCAAGGGCAACGTGCGTGCCGCTGCATCCACCCTGGTGGCCAAGAGTGCGGTGCTGCGCGGCGCAGTTGAGCGCGGCAAGCTGACCATCCGCGGCGCCTACTTCGACATCGGCAGTGGTCAGGTCAGCTGGCTCTAGGCACTAGCGCCGGTAGAAGGGCCGCCTGACCACGGTGGCCAGCTCGGCCTTGCCGCGGATCTCCACGCTCAGGGCGGTGCCCAGTTTGGCCAGCGCCGCTGGCACGGTGGCCAGGGCAATCCCCTTGTGGAGGCTGGGCGACCAGCTGCCGCTGGTCACGGTGCCGACGGGGGTGCCGTCGTGCAGCACCGGGTAGCCATGGCGGGCGATGGCCCGGCCCTGCAGCTCCAGCCCCACCAGCCGGCGCTGGGTCCCGTCGGCGGTTTGGCGCTCGAGCACCGCCCGCCCCACAAAGGGCTTGGGCATCTCCAGGTGCACCAACCAGCCGAGGCCCGCCTCGAGCGGGGTGGTGGTGGCGTCCATGTCGTTGCCGTAGAGGTGCATCGCTGCCTCCAGGCGCAGGGTGTCGCGGGCCCCCAGGCCGCAGGGCGTCACGCCGCTGTCCAGCAGCTGCTGCCACAGGGCGATGCCGGCCTCGCGCTTCAGCAGCAGTTCGAAGCCGTCTTCTCCGGTGTAGCCGGTGCGCGCAACAAACACTGGGGCTCCAGCAGCGGCTCCGCCCGCAGCACCGCTCAGGGTCAGATCGCGATGCCCGAAGCGGGGCACCCCCGCCAGGCTGCCGCCGCAGAGCGCCTCGAGCCGCGCGGCCGCCTCAGGCCCCTGCAGGGCCAGCAGCACGCCCGCGCCCTTGCGGTCGCTGATCGTGATCCCCTGGGGCTCCAGCTGGCTGCGCAGCCAGCTGGTGTCGGCCTCGGCGCAGGCGGCGTTGATCACCAGCAGCAGGTCGTGGGCTGCGGCGGCGGCATTCCAGCCGCGGTCGTAGACGATCAGATCGTCGCGGATGCCGCCCTGCTCGTTGAGCAGCACCGTGTAGCAGGCCTCGCCGGGGCCGATGCGAAACAGATCGCTGGGCACCAGGGTCTGCAGCGCGTCCTTGGCACCCGGCCCCTGCAGGGTGAGCACGCCCATGTGGGAGATGTCAAAGACGCCACAGCCCTGGCGCACCGCTTGGTGCTCGGCCACCAGGCCGCTGAACTGCACGGCCATCTCCCAGCCGGCGAACGGCACCATGCGTCCGCCGGCCGCCACCGCAGCGGCGTGCAGGGGCGTGGTCTGCAGGGTGGCCACGGCGGCAGGCATCAATGGATGGGCGGATCCTATGGATCCATGGCTGCCAACCGGGTCACTTGTGCATACGCTTGGAGGCCGCTCTGCTGGATCCATGGGCCAGCGCCCCTGCTGCCGCAGCTGTCGCCACTGCGCCCCGCCCAGCGGGGCCGAATTCGGCTGGTGCCAACTGCGCCAGTTGCCGATTCACCCGGAGCTGGCGTCCGAACTCTGGTGTCACCACTGGACGGCGCGGCCGCCGCGGTTGCCGGTGATGGCCGCCCCTGGGGCCGGCGCCGCGCTGACGCCCGCCATCGCCAATCGCCAACTGCGGCTCGATGTGGTGCTGCCCCACGACTGATCAACGCCGGCGATGCCGGGCCATGTCGTGCCCAAAACGGAAGCAAAACCAAAGTTTTGCCGCAACGTCGCCCATGTGACGCTGCGAACCTGTTGGTGGGCCAGTCCCTGCTGTAAAACATGATCTTGCCGGCATTCGTGGAGCACAGGATTGGTCGTCAGCCCTGCAGCCACCACACCGATCGAGCTGTTGGCAGCCCAGGTGGACTGTGAGGTGATCACCCTGCCCACCGGCGCCCACGTGTTTGAAGCGGGCCAGCCTGCCAATGCCATCTATGGGGTGCGCCGCGGCATCGTCGAGGTGATCGGTGAACAGGGCGAGCGGCTTTGCTATCGCGCCGGTGAGCTGTTCAGTTACGAGGAGATCGTCTGGCGCGATGGCGTGTATCGCAACCAGGCGATCGCCCGCACCCCGGTGGAGATCCTGCGGCTCGAGCGGTTGCGGTTTCTCAACCTGCTGCACAACCACCCCACCCTGGCGATCCTGCTCATCGGGCAGCAGCACGAGCGCCTGCGCGAGCAGCGCACCAGCGGCACCTGCTGTTACTGATCGGGCTGCAGCTCAGCCAGCTCCCAGCAGCAGCAACAGGCTGCGGGTCACCTTGGCGGCCAGCACGCTGCTGACGCCCGTGGGGTCGAGCTGGGGGGCCAGTTCCACCACATCAGCGCCCACCAGCTGGTGATGGCGCAGCTCGTCGACCAGCGCCGCGAAGTGGCTCCACAGGAAGCCGCCCGGTTCGGGGGTGCCGGTGCCAGGCAGCACCGCCGGGTCAAACCAGTCGAGGTCGACCGTCAGATACAGGGGCTTGCCGCGCAAGGGCAGCAGCGCAGCAGCCATCTGCTCCATCGCCACCAGCCGGCCCGTTTGCTGCAGTTCTGAGAACTCGTCTTTGGTGCCGCTGCGAATGGCGATCTGCAGCAGCTGACCGCTGGGCAGCACCTCGAGGCAGCGGCGCATGGCGCAGGCATGGCTGTGGCGGGCGCCGAGCCATTCGTGGCGCAGGTCGGCATGGGCATCGAGCTGCACCAGCACCAGCTCCGGGTGTTGGGCTGCCACCGCCGCCACGGCCCCGCTCGAGATGGAGTGTTCGCCGCCGAGCATCAGCGGTTTGAGCCCCAGTGCCAGCACCTGCTCGGTGGCGGCCTTGACGGCCTCCACCACCGGTTCGGGGGCGCCAAAGGGAATGTCGACCGCCCCCAGGTCGGCAAAGGCCAGGTCTTCGAGATCCCGATCCAGTTGGGGGCAGTAGCTCTCCAGGCCGCTGCTCACCTCGCGGATCGCCGCCGGCCCGAAGCGGGTGCCGGGCCGAAACGAGGTGGTGCCGTCGTAGGGCACGCCGAACAGGCCCACGCGGCAGCCCGCGGGATCGCGGACGCTGCCCATGTAGATGGCGCCGTCGGTGTCAAACAAGGAGTTCTGAGCCATGGACTCAGCTTCTCAGCCCGCCAGCTGCCGTTCGATCGCCGCTGGGATGGCGTCGAAGGCGCCGCGCTGCCAGCGGGGGCTCCAGATCTCACAGCCACTGACGACGGCCGCGGCACGGGAGGGATCCGGTTGCAGGTACCGACGGCCGTCAGTGGCGGCAAAGGTCCAGCTCCACCAGCCGCTGGGATACATCGGCACCCAGCCATACAGGGGGTCGGCGTGGCCGAACACCTGGCGCAGCAGCTTCACGGTGTCGATGTGCACGGCCCGGAAGGCCTCGGGCGATTCGCTCTGGGTGGCAAACACGCCGCCTGGCCGCAGGATGCGGCGGCAGTGCTCAAAGAAGGCGCGGTTGAACAGGCCCTCGGCCGGGCCGGCGGGGTCGGAGCCATCGACGAGCACCACGTCGTAGCTGGCGTCGGCGGCATTGGCGGCCCAGGCGATGCCATCGCCCACGCTCAGGTGGAAACGCGGATCGCTCCAGCAGCTGCCCCCGATGCTGGGCAGGTGCTGCTGGCTCCACTCCACCACCAGGCCGTCGATCTCGACCATGTCGAGGTGCTGCACGCCGGCATGGCGCAGGCACTCGCGGGCGGTGCCGCCGTCGCCGCCGCCGATCACCAGCACCCGCTCGATGCGCGCGGCGCCACACAGGGCCGGATGCACGATCGCCTCGTGGTAGTGCCGCTCCTGGCGCTCGGCCGTCATCCAGCAGCCGTCGAGCAGCAGCCCTTTGCCGTAACGCTCGCTGTCGATGATCGTCACCCGCTGAAAGGGCGATTGCTGCTCGGCGATCACCCGGCCGGCCAGGCCGTAACGCACCCCGTCGTAGATCTCGTCGATCCAGCCGGGGGTGGCTGCGGTTTGGTTGCCTGTCTCGGCCATCGGCGCCACGGTTCGTTGCTTCCACATTTGCGCATCAGCGGTTTGTGGCCGTGACAGGCTCGGGCCATGGCCTCCGAGCGCCCCAGTGACGATCTGCAGCTGACGCCGGCATTGCGGTTGCCGGCGGTCGAGCTGCAGTGGCGCTTTTCGCGCTCATCTGGTGCCGGCGGCCAGCACGTGAACACCACCGATTCACGGGTGGAGCTGGTGTTTGATCTGGCCGCCAGCGAGGCCTTGCCGCCGC
>VGPQ01000140.1 GCA_016882555.1 Cyanobacteria bacterium M_surface_7_m2_040 | reverse complement strand
TCTTCATGATGATCCTGTCGGCTTGGGCCCTGTTTGCCGGCTGGCTGCACCTGCAGCCCAAGTTTCGGCCTTCCCTGGCCTGGTTCAAGAACGCTGAATCCCGCCTCAACCACCACCTGGCTGTGTTGTTCGGCTTCAGCTCCATCGCCTGGGCCGGTCACCTGGTCCACGTGGCCATACCCGAAGCCCGCGGCCAGCACGTGGGTTGGGACAACTTCCTCTCGGTGCTGCCGCACCCTGCAGGCCTGGGTCCCTTCTTCACCGGCAACTGGGGCGTCTATGCCCAGAACCCCGACACCGCTGGTCAGATCTTCGGCACCTCACAGGGAGCCGGCACCGCGATCCTGACCTTCCTGGGTGGCTTTCACCCGCAGACCGAAGCGCTGTGGCTCACGGACATCGCCCATCACCATCTGGCGATCGGCTGCCTGTTCGTGATCGCCGGTCACATGTACCGCACCAACTTCGGCATCGGTCACTCGATCCGCGAGATCCTTGAAGCCCACAACCCGCCCAAGGGCACCCCTGGTGACCTCGGCGCTGGCCACAAGGGCCTCTACGACACCATCAACAACTCGCTCCACTTCCAGCTGGGTCTGGCCCTGGCCAGCCTCGGTGTGGTGACGAGCCTGGTGGCGCAGCACATGTATTCGATGCCGTCCTACGCGTTCATCGCCAAGGACTACACGACGCAGGCTGCCCTCTACACCCACCACCAGTACATCGCCATCTTCCTGATGTGCGGTGCCTTTGCCCACGGTGCGATCTTCTTCATCCGTGACTACGACCCCGAAGCCAACAAGGACAACGTGTTGGCCCGGATGCTCGAGCACAAGGAAGCGATCATCAGCCACCTGAGCTGGGTGTCGTTGTTCCTCGGGTTCCACACCCTGGGCCTCTACGTGCACAACGACGTGGTCGTGGCCTTCGGTACCCCCGAGAAGCAGATTCTCGTTGAGCCCGTCTTTGCTCAGTTTGTCCAAGCCGCTAGCGGCAAGGCGATCTACGGCATGAACGTGCTGCTGTCGAACCCCGACAGCCTGGTGAGCAATGCTCCTGGCCCCGGCGCCGTCTGGCTGCCTGGCTGGCTGGATGGCATCAACGCCGGCAACAACAGCCTGTTCCTGCAGATCGGCCCTGGTGACTTCCTGGTTCACCACGCCATCGCTCTGGGCCTGCACACCACCACCCTGATCCTGGTCAAGGGTGCTCTGGATGCCCGCGGTTCCAAGCTGATGCCCGACAAGAAGGACTTCGGCTATTCCTTCCCCTGCGACGGCCCCGGCCGTGGCGGTACCTGTGACATCAGTGCCTGGGACGCCTTCTACCTGGCTGTCTTCTGGGCCCTGAACACGGTGGGTTGGCTGACCTTCTACTGGCATTGGAAGCACCTCGCCATCTGGCAGGGCAACGTGGCCCAGTTCAACGAATCCAGCACCTATCTGATGGGCTGGTTCCGCGACTACCTGTGGCTCAATAGCTCCCAGCTGATCAACGGCTACAACCCCGCCGGCACGAACAACCTGGCTGTCTGGGCCTGGATGTTCCTCTTCGGGCACCTGATCTGGGCAACCGGTTTCATGTTCCTGATCTCCTGGCGCGGTTACTGGCAGGAGCTGATCGAGACCATCGTCTGGGCTCATCAGCGCACCCCGCTCGCCAACCTGGTGGGCTGGCGTGACAAGCCTGTGGCCCTTTCGATCGTCCAGGCCCGTGTGGTTGGTCTGGCTCACTTCACCGTGGGCTACTTCGTCACCTACGCGGCCTTCCTGATCGCCTCCACCTCAGGCAAGTTCGGCTGATTCAGCTGAACCAGCAACCTCGATGGACGTTTCAACCCCGGCGCAAGCCGGGGTTTTTTTGTGTGGTGCAGAGGTTTGCCAGTGTTTGACCTCCGTTTTGGGCTGCAGCTCTCGTTGTGTCACCGGCTCTCGGACTTGCCTGGCTGCGCTGGAGGAGCTTCAGCGGTAGTTGTCGAGCACGAATGTCCAGTCTTCACAGCGCAGTTCATCACCGTCGGTCATGGCCCGCTCGCCCCTCAGGCAGCGGACAGTGATCTGATGACCGTTGAGGGCTCCAGAGGCCTGCTCCAAGGTAACCTTTGGCTCTGGCTTGGTTTCCAGTGGCTTGAGCTCAGGCGTCTGGGCCTGCCGCCGGCAGCCCACGGTTGTTGCTGACAGCAGGAGGAGCGCCCCTGCATACAGCAGGCTCCGACGCCAGCACATGCCACAGGCCAGCATCTTGGGTTCGTTCACTGTGACTGCCCCCTCTGTTCAGCAGAGCCGATGGGCTCAGTCTGGCTACAGCTGTTCAAAACAGACGTGCAAAAAAAGCCCCGCCGTTTGGCGGGGCTTGGTGGTGTGGCTTGTGACTGATGGCTGTGTCAGCCCACGCTCCAGACGCCACCAGCAATGTTCACCAGGGGTGCCACCACTGCGGTGCTGGCGAGGAACCAGGCAAAGGCCGCGCCACCGCAGCCGCCCAGCCAGAAACCACTGGCAAATTCGGCCCAGCCCGCTTTGGTGAACAGATCGGCGGGGGGATTGTCGATGGTGGCATCGGCGGGCTGCACGTTGGGGCCCGTGCCGGCGGTGCCATAGATCGACAGGCAGACCGTCAGGATCGACACCAGACCGATGGTGGCCAGGAGGCCGGCGGTGCTGGCGTATTCGGTGGCCCGCAGCGGACCGGTGATGGCAAAGGGGCCATACAGGAAGAACCCATGGGCCATGCCCACTTCCAGGCCGCGGCGATTGGGCGAGAGCGAGGGCCGATAGGCCGGCAGCGCGTTGAGAAAGGCGCGGGTGAAATAGCTGCTGTTGACGGGAGTGGCCAGGTTGCCGACGGTGGGGTCGGCCACGGGGGTGACGGTCATGGGTTCAGGAATAAAACTGAATCGGAGGGCGCCGCTCAGTTGCGGGCTTCGATCACGTTGAACAGAAGGGCCATGGCCACTGCCGGGCCCACGATCCCCACCAGGGGAACGAACACCGAAGGCATCCAGGCAGCCGCAAAATCTCCAGTCATGGCACAGGCCAATGGGAATCAGCCGTACTGTACGGAGCATGTTTTGAGCGTTCTGCCCGCAGTTGGTGGGGCGACATAAAAATTCAATCCATGCAGACCCCACTTGCCATCGGTGCCTCCCTGCTCGCCGTGCTGATCTGGCTGATCAGCCGGCGGCGCCCGCAGCTGGCCAGTGGTACGGCGCGGCCGGCGGCATCGCTGGCGTCGTCAGCAGCGCTCACGCAGGTGCTGCGGCAGGGCTCCCGGGATGCGGCTCCCACCCCTGGCAGCCAACCCGCGGGTTTGGCTGCCAGGCTCACTGGACCCCAGCGCCTGCGTCAGTTCAAACGTGCCATGGGCGGCCCGCCCGTCCAGCGACTGGCCGTGTTGGAACAGCTCGTCGCCCAGCCGGATCGCGCTTGTCTGCCTGTGCTCCAGCTCGGGCTGCGGGATCCCCACCCCGCCGTGGTGCGCGCCGCCGCTGAGGCGATGGCGTCGTTCCGTGGCCGTGCGGCCGCCCCTGCAGCGACGCAGCCCGGGCCTGCGGCGGTGCGCCGCCTGCCCCGCAATGCAGCCCCGCGGGGTTGATCAGCCGCTGCGATCGCCGCGGAGCGTGGCCCGCACCCGGTAGATCGGCTTGTTCTGGCTCTCGTGGTAGGTGCGCATCTGCAGCTCGGCCAGCAACCCGAAGCAGAACAGTTGCACGCCGGTGAGAAAGCTGAGCAGCCCCATGAGCAGCAGCGGCCGGCCGCCGATGTCTGCTCCCATCAGCTTCTCGGCGATCAGCCACAGCACGATCAGGCCGCCCGCTCCCATGGCGGCGAGCCCACCGAAGCCGAACACATGCATCGGCCGGGTCACGAAGCGCTTCATGAACCAGACCGTGAGCAGATCCATCAGCACCCGGAAGGTGCGATCCAGGCCGTAGTGGCTTCTGCCGAAGCGCCTGCGGTGATGGCGCACCTTCACCTCGGCGATGCGGGCGCCTTCAATGAAGGCCAGTGCCGGCAGAAACCGGTGCAGCTCCCCGTAGAGGTTCAGGTCATCGACCACCTCCCGGCGGTAGGCCTTGAGCGAGCAGCCGTAATCGTGCAGGCGCACCCCCGTGACCCGGGCGATCAACTGATTGGCCAGGCGGCTGGGCAACAGGCGGCTGACTGCCGCATCCTGCCGCGCGTGGCGCCAGCCGCTCACCAGGTCATATCCCTGCCCCAGCGTGTCGAGCAGCAGGGGGATGTCGGCCGGATCGTTCTGCAGATCCCCATCCAGGGTGACGATCACGGCGCCGTTGCTGGCATCGAACCCGGCCGCCATGGCGGCGGTCTGGCCGTAGTTGCGGCGCAGCAGCACGGCCACCAGTTCTGGCACAGCGGCACTCAGCCGCTGCAGCAGGCTGGCGGTGCCGTCGCGGGAGCCGTCGTCCACCAGCACCAGCTCAAAGGGCACCTCCAGGGGGCGCAGCACGCTCAGGAGCTGCTCCACGAGGAGCTCGAGCGAAGCCTCCTCGTTGAACAGCGGCACCACCACCGAGAGGGCCAGATCCGTTGTCATGGCGCCGACCCTAGGCGGGCAGCGCACTGCCGTCACAGCAGCGCACCACGCGCCCGGCACCGCGCAGCTGCCGGCGGTAGTGCACCGCCACCGGGTGGGGGTTGTGGGGGCTGAGATCGTCGAGGCCCAGCCCGTCGCGGCCATGCTCGCGGCCCGAGCTGTGCAGGTAGCGCCCGCCCCCCAGATGCAGCCCCACATGGGTGCAGCGCTGGGGCTGGCCGAAGAAGATCAGATCACCGGGCCGCAACGCATGCAGCACCCCCGGCCTCTCCGCCACAGGCTGGCAGAAGCGCTCCTGCAGATAGGCGTCGCGGGGGATC
>VGPQ01000139.1 GCA_016882555.1 Cyanobacteria bacterium M_surface_7_m2_040 | reverse complement strand
CACTCTCGGTTAAGCAACCCACGGAATCCCAAAGCCTCCCGCCACGGCGGGGGGCTTTTTGATTTAAAAACTGAATCACTGGGCATCAGCGTTGGTCCCAACAATCCTTCAAACCATGCGTAGCCGGATCAAGCGGCTGACCCTTGCGGTGCTGGCATGCCTTGTGGTGATCTGCCTGAACACCCCACTGCTGGCACAGAGCTCGCCATCGACAGCCCCGAGCCCCCAGACACCAACCCAGAGCCGTGAGGTCGTGGGCCGCCAACCAATCCGCGGAGGTTGGTACCCATGGGACCCCTACCAGTATCTGGAAGGCAGCGCTGGACGCAGAGACCTCACCGGCCTTGACGTGCGGCTTCTGCGTGAGGCGTTTCAAGGCGAACTCGGCCGTGACCTTGAGTTGTCCGAGGTGTCTTGGAAACAGCACCAGCTCGATCTCCGCAATGGCCTGCGGGATGTCGCCGGAGGAGCCTTCCGCACCGCCGAACGGGAGACGTACGCCCATTATTCCAAGCCCTACCGCTTCGAAGAGGTGGTGGTCTATCGCCGCCGGCTTGAACCGATCGGGAGCCAGGCGCTGCAAAACAGCAAAACCCTTCAACAAGAACTCGACTCAGGCTCCAGCAAGATCGGCCTGGTACGCGGCTACCACTACGGCAAAGCGATTGCGGCATTTGCCGCCGATCAACGCCATGCCCGCCGAATCGTCTGGGCCGACGACCACGAGGCGAACCTTCGCAACCTGCGCTACGGCAAGGTCCAGCTTGCGCCCGTGGATCGTCTGGTCGGAGCCACCATCGTGTGGCGCAACAAATGGACTGTGGAACTGGTGTCGAGCACCTTCACCGTGTTCCGCGACTCCATTCACGTGCTGTTCAGCAAGCTCACGACGGACCCTGCCCTCGTGAAGCAGTTTGACGAAGCGATTGCAGCCATGCAAAAGGATGGCCGTTACAACCGCATCGTGCAGCACTATCTCTTCCCAGTGCTGCTGGCCCAGACTGTGGGTCAGGACTGGTTTTACATCCTGGAGATCGTCGGCACGGTTGCCTTTGCACTCTCAGGGATCCTGATTGCCCAGCGTGATGACTTCAGCCTGTTCGGGGCCTTCGTGCTGGCACTGTTACCGGCTGTGGGGGGTGGCATCATTCGCGATCTGATCATCAACCGCGATGTGACCGCTGTTTTGCGCTCACCAATCAGCCTGCTGGTCGTGATCGCGCTTGTGCTGCTGAGCGCGTTGTTGATTCGGGTCCTACCCAAGATCGGCAGGCTGCCGAGCAATCTGCGGATCGAACCGATCATCGACGTGCTCGATGCCGTAGCGCTGGCGGCTTACACAGTGGTTGGGGTGATTGTGGCCATCGAAACACGCTGTGAACCATTGCTGCTGTGGGGCCCACTGCTGAGCGCCCTGACCGGTGCCGGTGGATCGATCCTGAGGGATGTGGTCCGAGGTGATGCCGAGTATCCAACCCTGCGGCATTCGCTGTACGCCGAAATTGCAATGGTCTGGGGTCTTGGCCTGGCGGCTTTTCTCAACGTTTATGCCAAGGCTGACACGTACGACCCCATGCAATTGCAGACCGCCATTCTCTTGACCATGCTCGGCGTGCTGGTGACGAGGCTGGTGGTGATCGGCAAACGCATCCGCGCACCACGGTTCCGTTGAGTGGTGATCAGGCCCTACGCCAGGTCACTGGTATGCGGCGCTTGGGATAGAGCTCGCAGCAGAGCGGACAAACGGTGCCATCACAGCCACGGGCCGTGCAGTACTCGCGCCCATAAAAAATGATCTGCAAATGCAACGTGTTCCAGGCCTCACGCGGGAACAACCGTTTGAGGTCATGCTCGGTCTGCTCGACATTGAGACCGTTACTGAGCCCCCAGCGCTGCGCCAGACGGTGGATGTGGGTGTCGACCGGGAAAGCCGGCACCCCGAAGGCCTGGGCCATCACCACACTGGCGGTCTTGTGACCCACCCCCGGAAGCGCTTCGAGGGCTTCAAAGCTGCAGGGCACCTCACCGCCATGGCGCTCGAGCAGAAGCTGCGCCAGTCGTTTGATGTTGCGAGCCTTGGTTTTGGCCAGCCCCAACTGACGAATGTGACTCAGGATCACCTCCTCGCTGAGAGCAGCCATCGCGTCGGGGGTGGGGCCAGCGGCAAACAGGGCCGGGGTGACCTCATTGACCTTCTTGTCGGTGCACTGGGCACTCAGCAGCACGGCAATCAGCAGCGTGAACGGGTCGCTGTGATCCAGGGGCACCGGGGTCTCGGGATAATGCTGCTCGAGCCGCTTCCTGATCAGGGCGGCACGCTCCTGCTTCCTCAAGGGGCCAGAACGCTGCTGTCGGAATCCAGTTTGTAGGCTCAGGCGAGCGCATTGAGCCCATGGGCAGCAGCTTCGGCCAGCTTTTTCGGATCAGCACCTTCGGTGAATCCCATGGCGGCGGGGTCGGCGTGATCGTTGACGGCTGCCCGCCCCGGCTGTCCCTGGATCTGGCAGCGATTCAGACGGAGCTCGATCGCCGCAAACCGGGCCAGAGCAAGATCACCACACCCCGCAGGGAAGACGACCGGGTTGAAATCCTCAGCGGTCTGCTCGATGGCGAGACCCTGGGCACCCCGATCGCGATGGTGGTGCGCAACAAGGATCAGCGTCCCGGCGACTACAAGGAGATGCAGATCGCCTTTCGGCCGTCTCACGCCGATGCCACCTACCAGGCCAAATACGGCATTCAGGCCCGCAGTGGTGGCGGGCGCGCCTCAGCCCGCGAGACGATCGGCCGCGTGGCGGCCGGCGCCATCGCCAAACAACTGCTCGCCAAGGCCAACGGCACCGAGGTGATCGCCTGGGTCAGGCGCATCCACACGATCGAAGCCCAGATCAACCCCGAAACGGTGACCCTCGATGCCGTGGAAGCGAACATCGTGCGCTGCCCCGATGCCGCCGTTGCCGAGCAGATGATCGAGCGCATCGAGGCGATTGGCCGCGACGGTGATTCCTGCGGTGGTGTGATCGAGTGCATGGTGCGCCAGCCGCCGGTGGGGCTGGGCTCACCGGTGTTTGACAAGCTGGAGGCCGAGCTGGCCAAGGCCGTGCTGTCGCTGCCGGCGACGAAGGGTTTTGAGATCGGTTCAGGCTTTGCCGGCACACTGCTCAAGGGCAGCGAGCACAATGACGCCTTTGTGCCGACCGCCGACGGCAGCCTGCACACCGCCACCAACCGTTCGGGTGGCATCCAGGGCGGCATCAGCAACGGCGAACCGATCGTGATCCGGGTGGCGTTCAAACCCACCGCCACGATCCGCAAGCCTCAGCAAACGGTGGATGCCTCGGGCGCCGCCACGATGCTGGAAGCCAAAGGTCGGCACGACCCCTGCGTGTTGCCGCGGGCCGTGCCGATGGTGGAAGCGATGGTGGCCCTGGTGCTGGCGGATCATCTCCTCCTGCATCAGGGCCAGTGCAGCCTCTGGTAGGCGTCAGACACCAACTGGCTGTTTGAGGGCGCCATTGGCACTGGCCGGGCCAGCGACTGCGCCACTGCTGAGCCGACTCACCGCCTTGGCCATGCGCCGTGCCACCGAGGAGGTGGCCGTCTTGGTGGAGACGCTGGTGGAGCTGGCGGCCTTGGTCACCGGCTTGCGCGCCGCGGCCTTGCGCGGAGCAGAGTTGCGCGCCTTGGTGGCCGCTACCGGCTTGACCACGGCAGCTGCTGCGGTCGCAGCGGGCTTGGCGGCTGCCTTGACGCTGACGCTGGTGCGGCGCTTGGCCGGCTTGGCAGTCGCGGCCTTGCGGGCGGCGGGCTTGGCCTTGGCGGCCGCGGCGGGCTTGGCTTTGGGAGCCGCTGCCTTGCTGGCGGCACGCTTCAGGGCCGGCTTGCGCACTGCCGCCTTTTTGCGGGCGGCGGGCTTTTTGACAGCCGCAGCCGCCCTTGGGGTGCGGGTGCGATGGCTGAGCACCAGGGCCCATTCCTCATCGCTGAGGTTGGCAGGCTTGGCGCCATGGGCGTCGGCGACCTTGGCCGCCTTCTCGATATCGGAGACCAGGTTCTTCCACGAGGTGGCGAAACGCTTGTCCGATTGCGACTTGGCACCGCTCTCCACCAGGGTTTCGATCACCCCGGCAGCCGAGACCTTTTTGCGGCGGCGGTTGAAAATTTCCTTCTGAAGCTGGGCGATGAGCGCATCAGCGCGATCGCTGAGCTTGACGGTGAGTTGAGACATAGGAGAGAAACACCTCTGTCTCATGAATAGCACTAGAGACTCCCAATGGCGACAACAGGGCCCGTCGATGGGCGCTCAACCGCTCCGCGATGACAGCCATTGACCCAGGTTGTGCCAGGCCTGCTCGCTGCTCAGGGAGCCACCAATGGCCACCGCATCGACACCGGCGCTGAGCCATTCGCCCAGATCCTCAGGGCCCAGACCTCCAGCCGCAATGCAGAACGGCAACCCCCCGAGCGGGGCAGCGAGTCTCCGCCAATGCCCAGCGCCGAGGGTTGCCGCTGGAAACAGCTTGACCAGCGGGCAGCCCAGAGCCCGGGCCTGATGCACCTCGCTCGGCGACATCACACCCGGCACCAGCGTGATGCCCAAACGCGCGGCTCTGGCAAGCAGGGTGGTGTCGAGCACGGGCGACACCGCAAACGACAGCCCCGCCTCCACAACCGCCGACAGGGCCCGATCGTCAACCACTGATGCGGCACCCAAGCGCAGCTGCACAAACTGCTCGCGCAGAGCGACGATCTGATCGACCCAGGCGGGCTGATCAGCCCAGGCGATCTCGACATGCCGCACGCCCATGCCGGCGAGGCGGGCGATCTCGGGTTGCAACGCGAGCGGCTGATCGGCCCTGAGCACCACCAGCAGGGGCTGGCTGCGCAGGG
>VGPQ01000138.1 GCA_016882555.1 Cyanobacteria bacterium M_surface_7_m2_040 | reverse complement strand
TGGGGGCCAGTCGCTATGGAGTGGCCGATCTGACCGCCCTGGCGCGGGAGACCCACCGCTTTGAAGCCGGCTATCTCGACAGCCTGGTGGGTCCTTGGCCAGACGCCAAGGCCATCTATGAGAACCATTCACCCCTGCTTCACGCCGACCGCATTCGCTGCCCGGTGATCTTTTTTCAGGGCCTGGATGACAAGGTGGTGCCTCCCGGGCAGACCGAACGCATGGCATCGGCACTCCAGGCCAATGGCGTACCGGTCGAGGTGCACCGCTTTGCGGGCGAGGGCCATGGGTTTCGCAGCAGCGCCGTGCAGAGTCAGGTGCTGGAGGCCACCGAGGCCTTCTTCCGCCGGCATCTGGCGCTGCCATGACCCTTGCCCTCGATCCCCAAGCCTGGCTACCCGTCCTGGGGGTGCTGGCAGCGGCACTGGGACTGTTGCTGGCGCTGCTGGCCCTGGGCACGCTGCTGGGCCGCAGCCTGGGCGTGCACCAGTGGGGCATTCCTGAGGCCCTGCTGGCCGGCACCCTGGGGCTGCTGGTGGCACCGGGGGGTGGACTGCTGCCGTTGATCCCGGCGGCGATCATCCACATCTGGGACCAGCTGCCGCTGATCCTGCTGACGCTCGTGTTCGGCACCCTGCTGGTGGGCAAGCCCCTGCCGAAGATCAACGGCTTATTGCGGCCACTGGGAGCCCAGATGTTGCTGGCGCTGACCCTGGCGTTCGGCCAGTACCTCGTGGCCAGCCTGGCGGTGCTGCTGGTGCTGCAGCCACTGCTGCATGTGAGCCCGGTGATGGCCTGCCTGATCGAGGTGGCCTACGAAGGCGGCCACGGCTCAGCCGCCGCCATGGGCCCCACCTACGAGCGCCTGGGCGTCGAAGGGGGCACCGGCCTGGGGCTGGCCATGGCCACCGTGGGGCTGCTGGCCTCCACCCTGGTGGGCGGTTTGGTGGTGGTGCTGGCCCGGGCCCGCAACTGGCTGATGCCGGGCGAGCCTCAGGCGGTTCAGGCAGCCGACCCATCGGCATCCAGCCCTTCCGCCGGCGCCGAATCCCCCCTCTCCGATTCAGCAGACCCTTCATCGCCCCACCCTGCAGCCGCCAATGCCAGTGGCAACACGGCAGCCGAACCGCTCAACGCCTGGCTCGTGAACCTGGCCCTCACGGGCGTGGCCGTGGCGATCGGCTGCCTGTTGATGGCCCTGCTGCAACGACTGGCCACGCAGCTGGGAGGGGGCTTTGCCACGGTGATCGACGCGCTGCCAGTGTTTCCGCTGGCCCTGATCGGCTCACTGCTGGTGCGGCTGACGCTCGAACGCTGCGGCAAAGGCGATCTGGCCAGCCCGCGCATCCAGAGCCGCATCGGCACGCTGTCGGCCGATCTGCTGATCGTGGCGGCCACCGCCTGCCTGGATCTCAGCCTGCTGGCTCACGACTGGTTGCCGCTGAGTGTGCTGGCCCTCACTGGCCTGGTCTGGAACCTGGGCGTGGTGTTGGTGCTGGCCCGGCGCAGCCTGCCGGCGCCCTGGTTTGAGCGCGGCATTCTGGAATTCGGCCAGGCCACCGGCGTGGCCGCCAGCGGGCTGTTGCTGCTCAACATGGCCGACCCCAACGACCGCAGCGATGCGCTGACGCCCTTCTCGATCAAGCAGCTGCTGCTGCAGCCGCTGCTCGCCGGCGGCGTAATCACGGTGATGGCACCGCTGGCGATCGCGAGCTGGGGCCTGCAACTGTGGACCGAGCTGTGTCTGGGTCTCACCCTGCTGTGGATCGGCCTGGCGCTCTGGCTCGGCCGCCGCAGCGCGTAAACCCGGGACCGTTCAGGCTCCGACTCAACCGGGTCCTGACGCAGCGATGCCGTAGTGACGGCGCTGCATCTGCTCCGCCACCTGGGCGATTGCGGCGCCGCTGAGTTCGGGCGGCTCGCCCAGGGTGCAGGCCTGCAGATACATGCGCGCCAGGGTTTCGATCTCGATCGCCAGCGCCAGGGCCTGCGCCAGGCTGGCCCCCAGTGCCACCTGGCCGTGATGAGCCAGGAGGGCTGCCTGCCGATCCTGCAGCGCCTGCAGGGCCAGATCCGAGAAGTCCTGGGTGCCGAACAGGGCATAGGGAGCACAGCGCACATCAGCGCCACCCGCCACCACCACCATGTAGTGGAACGGGGGGATGCCCCGGCCGTGGCAGGCCAACGCGGTGGCACTGGTGGAGTGACAATGCACGACCGCATGGACCTCGCTGCGGCGGCGCAGGATGTCGGCATGCAGCCGCCATTCGGATGATGGTCGGCGTTGGCCCTCGACCAGGGGACGCCCCTGCAGATCGAGGGCCACGAGATCGTGGGGCCCCATCTGGGCATAGGGCAGCGACGTGGGCGTAACCAAAAGGCCGCCCTCGATGCGCAATGAGGCATTGCCCGAAGTGCCCTGGTTGAGGCCACTGGCATTGAGCGCCTGGGCGGTGGCGAGCAGCTCCCGGCGCGGCTCCAGATCAGTGGCGGTGGGCAGCATCAAGGCAAGGCCACTCAGTGCCTGCAGCCTCGCAGATCCCGAGCTCCCCAGCGGGGATCAACATGGCTGTGCTCAGCCGTGATTCAGGCAATCCCATGCGCGCCATCGGCCTGCGCCGCCACCTGCCGATCAGCGATCCCCAGGCCCTGCTCGATCTGGAGCTGCCGGCCCCGGTGATGCGTCCCCATGATCTGCTGATCCGGGTCGAGGCCATCGGCGTCAACCCGGTCGACACCAAGCTGCGGGCCGGCCAGGGGCCTGCGGATCCGCGCCGCCATGAGCCGCCGCTGGTGCTGGGGTTCGACTGCTGCGGCGTGGTCGAGGCACTGGGCCCCGAAGCCGCCGCCACAGGTCGCTGGCGGCCGGGTGAGCGGGTCATGGCGGCCGGCGATGTGACGCGCGCTGGCTGCAATGCCGAGCTGCTCGCCCTCGACAGCCGCCTCTGTGGATCCCCGCCCCGGAGCCTGAGCGCCGCCGAGGCCGCGGCCCTTCCACTCACGGGCCTCACCGCCTGGGAGGGGCTGTTTGAGCGGCTGGGATTGAGCCCGGAGCCCACGCCCACCCAACAGGGACAGGCCCTGCTGATCATCGGCGGTGCCGGCGGCGTGGGCTCGATGGCGATCCAGCTGGCCCGCCGCGCCGGGCTGCGGGTGATCGCCACCGCCTCAAGGCCCGAAAGCCAGACCTGGTGCATGGAGCTGGGGGCTGATGCCGTGATCGACCACCGCGAGCCCCTGGCCCCCCAGCTCGCGGCCGTCGTATCAGCAACGGGGGCGGCGGCGACCACCTCGCCGCAGATCCCCTGGATCGCCAACCTCGTCGACACCGACGCCTACTGGACGCAGATGGCCGAACTGGTGGCGCCCCAGGGGGCGATCCTGGCGATCGTGGGCAACCGCGGCGCGCTGGATCAAACCCTGCTCAAGGCCAAGAGTGCGCAGTTGTGCTGGGAATTCATGTTCACCCGCTCCCAGTACGGCACCGCCGACATGGAGCAGCAGGGGCGCATTCTCGATCGCCTCGGGGCCCTGGTGGATGCCGGCGAGCTACGCAGCACGGCCCGTCAGGCCCTTGGCCCCATCACTGCAGCCAACCTGCGGGCGGCCCATGCTCTGCTCGAAAGCGGACAGACCATAGGCAAGCTGGTGCTGCAGGGCTGGGGGCACCAACACGGTGAGCCAACGTGATCAGGCGGTGCGCCAGCAATACGAGCGCTGGCCCTATCCCCAGCCGATCCATGATCTGGAGGCCTGGCTGCAGAACAACTGGCAATGGTTTGACCCCAGCCACGCCCACCGGCAGCTGTGGCCTGAGCGGCCCAACGCCGAGACACTTGAGATCCTGATCGCCGGCTGCGGCACCAACCAGGCCGCCGTCTTTGCCTACACCAATCCCTCTGCCCGGGTCGTTGCGATCGATGTGAGCCAAAGTGGCCTGGCCCACCACGCCCAGCTCAAGCAACGGTACGGGCTCAGCAATCTTGAACTCCGGGAACTGCCGGTTGAAGCCGCACACACCCACGAGCAGGACTTTGATCTGATTGTGTCGACCGGGGTGCTGCACCATCTGGCCGACCCCGATGCCGGGCTGCGCGCCCTGGCCCAGCGGCTCAAACCCCTGGGCTGCATGGCCCTGATGGTGTATGGCCATTACGGGCGACTGGGGGTGGCGCTGATGCAGGAGCTGTTTGCCGAACTGAACCTGCAGCAAGACGCGGCCTCGCTGCAGACCATTCGCGACAGCTTCGGCTGCATCGATCCCCTGCATCCGCTGCGCAGCTATCTGGAGATCGCACCCGATCTGTATGACGACGCGGGGCTGATCGACACGTTTCTGAATGCGCGCGAACGCACGTATACGGTGAGCGATTGCCTGGCTTTGCTAGCCCAGGCGGGGCTGCTCTTTCAGGACTGGTTCTTCAAGGAGCCCTACCACCCCGTGATGGCCCAACCGAACCGCAATGGGCTGCTCGATGCGATCGCCCGGCTGAACCCTGAGCGTCAGTGGGCGGCCATGGAGCGCATCAAGACACGCAATGCCTGCCATTTCCTGCTGGCCTGCAAACCAGAGCGGCCCAGGGAAGCTTATTGCCCATCCTTTTCAGGCCCTGACGTGACAGCCTGGATCCCCTCACTGCGCTGGCGTTGCAGGCTTCAGAATGATCAATTGGTCACACCACAGCTGAGGATTCAGCTCAGCGGCAGTGAACGGGATCTGGTGGAGCGCCTCGACGGCCGATGGAGCCTGGGCGAGCTGGCCGAGGTGAGCGGGCTCACGTCAACCACCGCCACCTTCCAACGCCTCTGGCTGTTGGATGCACTCGATCTGGCACGGCCATGCTGATGCGCTCCTGAGCGCCAGAACTGGCAGTGTTCTCAACCGCCATTGCCGCCGAAACCGCCTGA
>VGPQ01000137.1 GCA_016882555.1 Cyanobacteria bacterium M_surface_7_m2_040 | reverse complement strand
TCAGCGGGTTGGATCTGGCCCAGCGGCAGCTGCTGCTGGCCGGCCGGCCGGCGCTGCGTTTCGACTGGCTCAGCCTGGATGTGGGGGCCGAAACCGCCCCGCCGCAGCCGCAGCCGCCGCAATGGCTGGCCGTCAAACCGTTGGAGCCGTTGCTGCACCACTGCGACACACTGCAACCGGACCAGAACCTGCAACTGCTCGGCAGCGGCGCGGCCGCCGTGGAGCTGGCCCTGGCCCTCAAGGCCCGCGGCCACAGGGTGCACTTGCACAGCAAATCCACGGGTCTGGAGCTGGGCTCCAGGGCCGCCAACCGCCTGCTCAGCCAAGTGCTCATGGCGGCCGGCATCACGGCCGATCCAGGCCCCAACAGCACTGGTGAGACCCCTGTGATCGCTTGCACCGGCAGCCGTGCTCCCGGCTGGCTGGCCGCCAGCGGCCTGCCAGCGGGCGAGCGCGGCCGGGTGTTGACAACCCCCTGCCTGCAGGTGGTTGATCAACCCAGACTGTTCGCCAGTGGCGACTGCGCGGTGATCGCCGGCGCCGCGCGGCCCCCTTCAGGCGTGTGGGCCGTGCGGGCCGCCCCGGTGCTCGCAACCAACCTGCAGCGGGCGATCGCTGGCCGGCCCCTGCGCCGCTGGCGTCCCCAGCGCAGGGCCCTGCAGCTGCTGGGCGATGGCGGCGTGAGCGGCAGCCCCCGGGCTGTCGCCCTGTGGGGCCCGCTGGCCCTGGGGCCCAGCCGCTGGGTATGGCGCTGGAAAGAGCGCATCGATCGCCAGTTCATGGCGCGCTTTGCAGAGCTGGGAGACATGCATGGTGAAGCCATGGCCTGCCGCGGTTGCGCCGCCAAGGTCGCGGCCGAGCCCTTGCAAACAGCGCTCAACAGGCTGTTTACACCCGCGCAACCGCAGGAGCCACTGAGCAACGACGACGCCGCCCTGGTGGCCCGCAGCGCAACGGGCGAGCTGCTGCTGCAGAGCGTGGATGGCTTTCCCGCCCTGGTGAGCGATCCCTGGCTGAATGGCCGCCTCACCACCCTGCATGCCTGCAGTGACCTGTGGGCCACCGGCGCCGACGTGGCCAGCGCCCAGGCCGTGGTGACCCTGCCGGTGCTCTCCGGTGCGCTGCAGGCCAACCTGCTGCATCAGACCCTGGCGGGGGTGTGCTCGGTGCTCGATCCCCTGGGCGCCCAGCTGCTGGGGGGCCACACCCTGGAGGCGCGCGATGCGATGCCCGCCGGCCCCGGCATGCCCACGGCGGGCCTGAGCCTGATGCTCACGATCAACGGCAGCGCCCCGGCCGGGTGCCTGTGGCCCAAAGGGCCACTGCACAGCGGCGACGCCCTGATCCTGATGCGCCCGATCGGCAGCGGCGTGCTGTTTGCCGCGGCCATGGCCGGCGCCGCCAAGCCCCGCTGGCTCGATGCAGCGTTGGCGATCATGCAGCAATCCCAGGCACCCCTGGTGGAGCTGCTGGCGGCCCACGGCTGCCGCGCCTGCACCGACATCACCGGCTTTGGGCTGCTGGGCCACCTGGGCGAGATGCTGCAGGCCAGCGCACCAGGCCTGCATGTTGCGCTCGATGCCCAGGCCCTGCGCCTGCTCGCCCTGCCGGGTGCCCTGGAGCTTCTGGGCGCGGGGTATGCGAGCACACTCACCCCCGCCAATGCCAGCGCCCTGGCGCTGCTCGACGGGCCTGTTGCCTTGAACACCGACGCGAGCGCCACAGCCGGCACCGCTGCCAGCACGTTGCAGCAGCTGCTGACCGACCCACAGACCTGCGGACCACTGCTGGCTGCCCTACCGGCAGCGCAGGCAGCAGAGGCCCTCGAGGCCCTGCACCGCGCTGGCTTCAGCCAGGCCAGCGTGATTGGCCAGGTGAGCTGAGCCGCGCAACCCCTGCTAGGCGGCGCCGCTGCACAAGGTTTCAACAATTGTGGTCACCTTGGCGAGTGCGCTGGAAACCGCATAACAACGCAGAGCAAGACCAGCCTCAAGGGCGCTCATGCTCGAGCACCTGGCGCCGCAGCTGCCGCAAACGCTGCCCCAGCGCCGGGCCGGGGCGCAGGCCTTCGGCCGCCATCACCTGGGCAGCCGACAGCGGCGCTTTGAGGTGCCTCCAGCGCAACCACCAGCGAAGCAAAGGCCTTCGTGGTGGCAACGCGAATGCGGCAGGGCCACCACCCCGGGCAAACGCCAGCTCCAACGCCACAGCGTCGGGCGAGAGCCCCGGTGCCTCCAGCCAATGACACCACTGCGGCGCGCCCCAGCCTGAAGGGGTCTCCGCTGCGGGAGTAGAGGCCAGAGCTGATGCCTCCTCAAGCTGCTGCCAGCGGCGGCGCAGCTCGAGCCATTGCACCAGCAGCTTGTGCTGGCGGTGGGGCAGCTGCAGGCGTTCGGCCAGAGCCACGGGGTCGGCCGCACCGGCCACCAGCGCAACCAGCAGCGGCAGGCCCAGACGCTCGGCCCAACGCAAACGGCGCCGCCAACCCCGATCGGACTGCAGCTGCGTATCGAGCAAACCCAGGGCGCCCCAGTGCTGCAAGGCCTCCAGGGCCTGGGGCCAGGGTTCACGCGCCAGCAGCAGCTCCAGCTCCATGCGCAGGCGCGTGCCCAGCGCCGGCGGGGCCTGGCCCGGGGGATCACCCGGGCGCCAGCTCCAGGGCCAGGCGGCAAGCGTGCCCCGGGCCTGCTCCAGGGCCTCGGGTGCCAGCGCAAAGCCGCGCCGAGCCGCATATCGGGCCCCCCGCACCAGCCGGGTGGGGTCATCGGCGACGCTGCCGGCATGCAGAAAGCGCAACTGCCGCTGCTGCAGATCCTGCTGGCCGCCGTGGGGGTCCAGCAGCTGCCCAGCCCCAAGCTCCAGCGCCATGGCGTTGATCGTGAAATCGCGCCGGGCCAGATCGCTCTCAAGCGATCCAAAGCTGACCACGGGGTTCTCCCCAGGCTGGGGGTAGGTCTCGCGCCGGGCTGAGGCCAGATCGAGCAACACCGCCTGACCGGCAACCTCAAGCTCGAGCTCGACCGTGCCGTAAGCACCATGCTCCTGGGCGGCCACCAGTTGTGAGCCCGGCCAGGGTGAGCGGGATTCCGCACTGCGGGACAGCTGCAGCAACTGTTGAAGGCTCTGCACCAGATCGGCCGCAGAGCCCTCGACCACCAGATCGAGATCAGGCAACCCGCGCCAGGGATCGTTGTGCACCCGGTGCAGCAGCAGATCACGCACCGCTCCGCCCACCAAAGCCAGCCGCGCGCCGGCGGCAGCTTCAAGTAGCAGCGGCCTTAGGGCGGTTGGAATGCCGGGTAGCTCGCTATCAGAGAGCATCAATCAATCCGGCTACGCCAGCGGCTCGATCGGCGCCAGGCGGGGGTCGAGGATCTTGGGCCCCATGCCCTCAAACTTCACGGCGATCGACACCTTCTGGCCACTGCCAAACAGGTGCGTCACCAGGCCCTCGCCAAAGGCGGCGTGGCGCAGGCGATCGCCCACGGCCCAGTCACGGGCCGGCGCCGCCGCAGACGTACGCCGACGCACCGCATTCGCCGCCGCCCCCGCCGCACCGCCGGCAGCCACCTGGCGCGCGTCGTCGCGATCCACGCGGGTGAGACGCTCAAGCCGCTGCTCACGGCGGATCGCCGCGCCGCCACTGCGGGGCACATCACCCTGGATGAGCTCGGGCGGCAGCTCCGACAAAAACACCGAGGGCACCGCCGGCTCGCGCATGCCGCCCCACAGCCTGCGTTCGCTCGCGTGCGAAAGAAACAACCGCTCCTTGGCCCGGGTGACGCCCACGTAGCAAAGGCGTCGCTCCTCCTCGAGCGACGAGGGATCATCGAGCGAGCGGTAGCTGGGAAACAGGCCCTGCTCCAGGCCCACCAGGAACACCACCGGAAACTCCAGGCCCTTGCTGGCGTGCAGGGTCATCAGGGTGACCCGATCAGCAGCCGTGTCTTTGTTGTCGGCGTCGCTGGCCAGGGCGGCACTGGCGAGGAAGCCCTCGAGATCGCCCTCCTCGTTTTCTTCCTGATACTGCAGGGCGGCATTGACCAGCTCCTGCAGGTTGCGGCGGCGCTCTTCGGCCTCGTCGGAACCATCGGCGATCAGCTCGGCCACATAGCCGCTCTGCTCCATCACCCGCTGCACCAGCTCCGAGGGCGCCGTGTCGCCCACGCAGTCCTGCAGGCCATTGATCAGCTCGCAGAACTGCAACAAACCCTTGGCCGAGCGCCCCCCAAGCGAGCGCACCGCCTCGGCATCGCGCACCACCTCCCACAGCGGCACCCCCAGCTGGCTGGCCGCGTCGGTGAGGCGCTCGATCGTGGTTTTGCCGATGCCGCGGCGGGGCACGTTCAGCACCCGCAGCAGGCTCACGGTGTCGGCCGGGTTCACCAGCAGCCGCAGGTAGGCGAGCACGTCTTTGATCTCGCGCCGGTCGTAGAAGCGCAGGCCGCCCACCACTACATAGGGAATGCCCCAGCGCACCAGCGCCTCCTCCATGGCCCGCGACTGGGCGTTGGTGCGATAGAGCACCGCCATGTCGCCCCAGCGCAGCTCGCTGTGGGCGGCATCGAGCATGCGCATGCGGTGCACCACCGCCTCGGCTTCGGCGATCTCGTCGTCGCAGCGGGTGAGGGTGATCGGCTCGCCCTCGCGGCGGGTGGGCCGCAACACCTTGTCGATGCGCTCGGTGTTGTGGGCGATCAGCGCATTGGCCGCCTCCAGGATCGTGGCGGTGGAGCGGTAGTTCTCCTCGAGCTTGACCATTGTTTTCGAGTCCTCGGCTCCAGCACTCCCGGCTGCTGCCGCGCCCATGCCGCCGCCATCGCCAAAGTCCTCCTGGAAGCCCATCAGGATGCGGAAGTCGGCCGCTCTGAAGCTGTAGATGCTCTGATCGGCATCGCCGACCACAAACACCGAGCGGCCCTCCCAGTCGCCAAAGTCCTG
>VGPQ01000136.1 GCA_016882555.1 Cyanobacteria bacterium M_surface_7_m2_040 | reverse complement strand
GATCGAATTCGACCAGCTGATCTGGTGGTCTCGGCTCAATCTCCAGAGCTCTGGCTCTCAGGGTTCTACGCCGACCGCTATTCCCATTCAGACCCGGTGATGTGGCTGCAGCGGCTCGCCGCCGGCCAGATCTGGCGCAACGGCCAGCAGCTCTGGGCCGATGTGACGCTCCAAGCCGGCGATCGGCTGGTCTGGCATCGGCCCCCCTGGCAGGAGGCTGCCGTGCCGGTGCTGCCGGGCCCCCTGTTCGACGATGGCGACCTGGTGGTGTTCAACAAACCCAGCGGGCTGCCGGTGTTGCCGGCGGGGGGCTTTTTGCGCCACACGGTGCTGGGCCAGCTTGAGGCGCTGGGGGCGGCCGCGGCCCTGCATGCGACAACTGGAGTGCCGCGACCGGTGCACCGCCTGGGGCGGTTCACCTCAGGGCTGCTGGTGTGCGCCCGCAGCGCAGGGGCGCGAGCCTGGCTCAGCGCCCAGCTGCGCGACAGCACGCGTGCCGCGGCATCAATGCATCACTGCGGCACCACCGCAGGCGATGCCTGCCGCAAGGTGTACCGCGCCTTGCTGAGCCTGCCGCTGCCGGGCTCGCCGTTGCTGGCGCTGGCAGCTGCGTCCCCGGGCGGCGGTGCCGAGGTGTTGATCGACACCCCCATTGGCCGCCGGCCCCACCCGCTGTTGGGAACGATCTGGTGTGTGGCCGATCCTTCAGATCCTGCTGATCGTGCAGACCGTGGTGGTCCCAAGGCTCTGCCATCACAGAGTCGCTTCAGCTTGCTTGAGCAGCGCCCCGATGCCTGGCTGGTGAAGGTGGAGATCGCCACGGGGCGGCCCCACCAGATCCGTATCCACGCCGCTGCTGCTGGTGCGCCGCTGCTGGGAGATCCCCTGATCTCCCCGGTGGCCTGGCACGCCCTCAAGGGCTGCCCGGCGATGGCGGGTACCAGTTGCATGCCTACTGGCTCGCCATGCGCCGGTCCGATGGCAGCCTGCTGGAGCTGGAAGCGCCCCCGCCATGAGCAATCCCGACGCGGCGCTGGCGATCTGGCTGCAGCCCCGCGGCAGCCGCAATCAGGTGCTGGGCGAGCCGCGAGGGGGCCATCGTCATCAAGCTGCAGGCTCCGCCGGTTGATGGCGCTGCCAACGCTGCCCTGCTGCGCTTTGTGGCTCAGCGCCTGGGGGTGACTCTCAGTTCAGTTGCGCTGTTGCGCGGCTACACCAGCCGCCACAAGCTGATCAGCGTGGCGGGCTGGAGCGCTGAGGCCGTGCGTCAGGTGTTGCTGGGAGGGGATTAACAACCCACGTTGATCCGCAAGCTGTCAAGCGATGCTGCTTGCGCTTGTCCCCAGTGCCGTGAGCTCGCGCTGCAGGCACTCTCCCAGCAGTCTTGAGATCAAATCTGAAAAAGATCAGCTTAAAATCAGATTAATGAGGCGCTGAATCAGGAGGTTGGGCCATGAAGGTCACCGTTGAGGTCGCTGACGCTGATCTCAAGGATGTGCTGGAGCTCACCGGTGAGCGCAAGAAAGGTCCTGCCATTCGTTTGCTGATGGAGCAAGCCCTGCAGCTACGCAGGCGCCAGCGCATCGCCACGCGTTTCTTGAGCGGTGAGTGGGGCGTCGAGCTGCAGGGTTACGAAGAGGCCAGGGAGCTGGAGCGTCAGAGGCTGCATGGCGCTGTTGATTGACTCCAGTCTTTGGATCGACTTCACCAGGGCCAGCTCACCCCCGGCGCTCAAGCAGCAGATCGCGCCATGGCTGCTGGATGCTTCAGCCCATTTGGCTGAGCCGGTGATGTTTGAGCTGCTGCGCTTTGCCAGGCCAGTTGAAGCCCAGCAGCTGCAGGCACAGTTCGCCACGCTGCCGTTGCTGTCAAGCCCGCCAGAGCTGTGGAGCGAAGCAGCCAGCCTGGGTCGCGCTTGCCGGCGCGTTGGGGTCACGGCGCTGAGCCTCGATCTGCTGATCGCCACGATTGCGCTTCATCACCAGGCCACCCTGGTCAGTTTTGACAGGGATTTTGCAGCAATGGCTCAGGTCAGTGCACTGAAGCTGCGACAGCTGGAGCGCGCTGGTTCACCATCAACCCCAGGCCCTTCAGCCCCGCTCAAAAGCGATCAGCCTTGAGAAATAGAAGGGCGCCTTGTTGAGGCTGCGGCGCACCGGCTTGAAGCCGCAGGCGGCGGCTGCGGCCACGATGCCTTTTTCGCGCAGGGTGTAGGCGCGGGTGGTCTTGCTGGGGCCCGGAAACAGCTGGCCAATGCCCTTGAGCAGCGCCAGCAGCGGCGTGTAGGGCGCAAAGCTCACGATCAGGTGCGTTTCGGCCAGGCCGGCCAGGTGGCGCACCATCTCCTCGGCGGCGGCCTGGGGGTAGTGGATGAACACATCCAGGCAGATCACCGTGTCGTAGCGGCCCTGCAGGCTCTCGAGGTCTGAAGCGCTGAAGCTCAGCTGCTCGCGCGAGATCCCGGCGGCCTCGGCGCGGCGGGCGGCCTCGGCGGCCATCGCCTCCGACAGGTCGCTGGCGGCGATGCTGCCGGCGCCCAGCTGGGCCAGCGGCAGGCTCAGGCTGCCCACACCGCAGCCTGCGTCGCAGAAGCTGCGGCCACCCAGATTGCCCTGCTCGGCCAGCCAGGCCAGCACGTTGTCAACGGTCTTCTGGTGGCCAATGCGAATGTTGCGCTGCACCCGGTTCACTTCCGGGCTGTCGCTGTAGATGCGGTTCCAGCGGTCAAAGCCGGTGGTCTCGAAGTAGCCCTTGACCTCCTGCTTCTCGGCGGCCTTCTCGGCGCTCAGGCTGGGATCGGCTGGCGTCAGCACGTCGGAGGGGGGCATGGCGGCTTGATTCCTCGGGACCTTTCAACGGTCCCAACACTGGCGCGGAACCTAGCGCGCGGTTTCACCCGACTTGCGCGATCCGGGCTGGGCGAATGGCCAGTTGGGGTGGGGCGGTCTTGGCAAGGTGTCCAAAAAGGTGGTCACCTTCGTAAGGCGAGCCCAGCCAAGGGCTCACTGCAGGGCGTTCAACAGCAAAGCCTTCAACAACTGAACGTTTCTCACGCTTGAGCTGCGGAGCGCCAGGCGAGCCCCTCACGCCCTTGGCTCCAGCGCAGCGTGTGGCCCAGTGGTCGCCCCAGCAGCAGCGCCCGCGCGTCGCGCCGATCGCCCAGCACGTGGCGCGGCAGCACCGTGGCGGCGGCGATCGCGCGGCCCGGTTCGCTGCTCCAGGCCGCCAGGCGGCGGGCCCCTTCGAGCAGCGGCAGCGTGACGCCCGCCAGGGTGCCGTCGGCCAGGCGGCAGCTGCCACCTGTCACGATCAGCAGCCGCTCGTCCCAGCGGTGCTGGCCCTCGCCCAGGCCGTAGGGGGCCAGGGCATCGCTGACCAGCACCACCTGCTCGGGCGCCAGCCGCTGCAGCAGCACCGCCATCGACGGCGCCACGTGCACGCCATCGGCGATCAGCCCCAGGGCCACGTCGGCTCTCAGCAGGGCCGCGGCGATCGCACCCGGTTCGCGGCGGTGCAGATCGGGCATCGCATTAAACGTGTGGGTCAGCATCGCCACCCCAGCGTCAAAAGCCGCGTTGGCCTGCGCTTCGTTGGCGGCGCTGTGGCCCAGGCTCACCACCACGCCCATGCGCCGCAGCGCGGCGATCACCTCGGCGGCGCCCTCGAGCTCGGGCGCCAGGGTCACCAGGGCGATGTCGCCTGCCGGCCCGCCCGTGAAGCCCTCGATGCGCTCGTGCAACGCCGCGGTGCTGGGGGCCGCCAGGTGCTGCTCGGGGTGGGCGCCGCGCCGCGCCGGGGCCAGAAACGGCCCCTCCAGGTGGGCCCCCAGCAGCCGGCAGTGGTGTGGGGCCTGCTCGGCCCGTGCCTGGGCCAGCACCGCCAGCGCCTGGCGCAGGGGCTCGACGGCGCAGGTCACCAGCGTGGGGCAGATTGATTCAACGCCATCGCGCCAGAGCAGCTCCTGCAGCTCGGCCAGCTTGGGCAGGTCGGCGGGGGTGAGCTCGGGAAACGCCAGCCCCAGGCCGCCGTTGATCTGCAGATCCACCCCCATGGGGCTGAGCCAGTCGCCGTCCCAGCTCTCGCCGGCGGCGGCCGTGCCGGCAGCGATCGGCTCCAGCGCCGCGATCCGATCGCCATCAAGCCCCACCCGCCACAGGCCGCTTTCGCCATGGCGGCAGCGGCGGGCCTGGGGCAAACGAACGTTGGTGAGCCAGCGCATGGCAAACACGAGACAATGCAAGTCTTGCTGTGATCGCGCCCCTTGGCTGAATCTGTTGTTGTGGCGGTGGTGATGGGTAGCGACTCCGACCTGCCCACCATGCAGCCGGCGGTGGCCATGCTCGAGCGCTTCGGCATCGGCGCCGAGGTGCGGGTGCTCTCGGCCCACCGCACCCCGCTCGAGATGGTGGCCTTTGCCCAGCAGGCCGCCGGCCGCGGCGTCAAGGTGATCATTGCCGGTGCCGGTGGCGCGGCCCACCTGCCGGGCATGGTGGCTTCGCTCACCCACCTGCCGGTGATCGGGGTGCCGGTGCAGACCCGGGCGCTCAGCGGCGTCGATTCGCTGCACAGCATCGTGCAGATGCCAGCGGGCATCCCCGTGGCCACCGTGGCCATCGGCAACGGCGCCAATGCCGGCCTGCTGGCGGCCCAGATTTTGGCCACCGCCGATGCGGCCCTGGCCGAGCGCGTGGCCGCCTACCGCGCCGAGCTGCACGATCAGGTGGTGGCCAAAGACGCGCGCTTGCAGCAGCTGGGCAGCAGCGCTTACCTGCAACAGATGCCCTAGGGAGGCGCCGCCATGCTCGAGCGCCTGGTGCTGCCCCCCTGGCTCAAGGCCGGCCTGGCCCTGCCGCTGCTGGTGCTCAACCTCTGGGTGCTGCGCCAGCTGCTGCTGCCGCTGGCGCCGTTTCCGGCGCTGTTTGTGGCGGCGGCGCTGATCGCCTTCCTGCTCGACATCCCCAGCCGCGCCCTGGTGCGCCTGGGGTTGCC
>VGPQ01000135.1 GCA_016882555.1 Cyanobacteria bacterium M_surface_7_m2_040 | reverse complement strand
GCTGGTGCTGGCCACAAGCCCAGGGCGCTGGAGCCCATGTTGAGGCCAGCGGCGTCAGGACTGTGCACCATGGATCTGCGCGTCTAGCTCGTCATGCCGCTGATCACCGTCAAGACCTCAGCTCCTGCTCTGGAACCGCCTGCTGCCCAGGCCCTGCTGCTTCAGCTGTCGGCCCAGCTCGCCAGCTTGCTGGGCAAGCCGGAGCGCTACGTGATGACGGCCCTGCAGAGCGATGCGTCGATGACCTTCGCCGGCGATCCGGCCCCGGCCGCCTATGTGGAGGTCAAGAGCATCGGTGCCCTCGAGGGGGACCGCACCCGGGAGCTCAGCGGCGCCCTCTGCTCCCTGTTGCAGACGCATCTGGGGGTGCCGTCCGAGCGCATCTACATCGGCTTCGAGGATGTGCCGGGCCGTCTCTGGGGCTGGAACGGGGCCACCTTTGGCTAGGCGGGCGGACCCGTCTGGGTAATCTGGCGCCCATGCAGGCCCTGCCGCTCCACCTTGACCCCGGCAGCGATGTGCGCCGCAGCATCGAGCAGCTGGCGCAGCAGCAGGGCGTGTCTGGCTTCGTGCTCAGCGTGGTGGGCAATCTCTCGCAGGCGGCCTTTCAATGCCCCGGCAAGAGCCGTCCCACGGTGCTGGGCGGGGAGCTGGAAATCATCACTCTGCAGGGCACCTTCTCGCCCGCAGGGGTGCATCTGCACCTCAGCTTCTCCGATGCCGAGTGCCAGGTGTGGGGCGGCCACCTCGAACCTGGCAGTCTTGTGCTCAAGGGGGCCGACCTGTTGCTGGGGTGTCTTGATGCGTCCCCTGCGGCTGTTGAACGCCCGGCGCTGCGACTGCGGTCCATCCCGACAACCCCTGCCCGGGATCCGCGGGTGACCATTGCCGTGGCTCCGGGGTGCCCCTACTCGCGCCGTGCCCTGCGCCTGCTGCGCACCTTGGGCATTCCCTATCAACTGGTCGACCCGGTGGCAGGCCAATCCGTGCCGCAGGTGACCATCGATGGGGTGTTGATCGGAGGTTATGACGCCCTTGCCGAGCTCCATGGCACTGGTCAGCTCGAGCTGTTGCGCTGAGCCGCGTTGTTGATTGCGGCGGATCTGCGCTGCATGGTCTGCAGGCCTGGTGGCAGCGATGTGCGTACTCCTTAAGGTCCCGGAGCAGAACGCACAGGTGCCCCATGATCACACTGATGGAGGATCTGCCGCAGGGAACGGTCGGATTGTCGTTCAGCGGAGAGGTCACGGGCGCCGACTACGACCGCGTGCTGGTGCCGGCCATCGATGCAGCCCTGGAGCAACAGGGCCGGATCAAGGCCCTGTTGGTGTTTGGACCGGAGTTCCAGGGCTACACCCTGGCGGCGGCCTGGGATGACACCAGTCTTGGGCTGCGCCACTGGGATGGCTTTGAGCGCCTCGCCGTCGCCAGCGATGTGCCCTGGTTGCGCCAGGCCTTCCGTGCCATCGGACTGGTGTTGCCCTACCCCGTGCGGTTGTTCAACACCGACGAGCTGGAACAGGCCCGGCGCTGGCTGGGTGAATCCCTGGGCACGATCCATGTGGATCAACAGGATGAGGTCGTGACCATCGCGATGATTGGGCGCCTGGACCCTGAGGCCTACCGCCGCATCGACGATGATCTCGCCAACGTCTTCAGCCATCACGCCCCGGTGAGACTGCTGCTGGATCTGCGGCAGTTCGACGGCTGGCTGGGGCTCAACGCCCTCTCCCAGCATTTCGCCCTGATCCGCGAGTACCGCACCCTGCCCCAGCTGGTGGCGGTGATTGGTGCCCAACGCTGGCAACATGCGGCCCAGCGCCTGCTTGGGCGTTTCGTCAACGCTCGCACCCGTTATTTCGACAGCGAGCACGTGGGTGAGGCCCAGCAATGGTTGTGCTCCGCCTGAGCCACGCACCCCTGCGCGATGGAGATCGGCGCTCAATTCGGCATCGTCACAAATTCTTCGGCCACCGAGGGGTGCAGGGCCATGGTGCGGTCAAAGTCGGCCTTGGTGGCCCCCATGCCGATGGCGATCGCCGCCATCTGAATGATTTCGGCGGCGTGCTCGCCCACCATGTGGCAGCCCAGCACCTTGCCGCTGCTCTGCAGCACGATCAGCTTCAGCAGCACCTTGGGGTCGCGGTTGGGCAGCGCCTGGCTCATCGGCCTGAAGCGGGCGCGGTGGACGCGAATCGTGTCGGCGCCGTAGCGCTCGATCGCCGCCTCTTCGCTGAGCCCCACGCTGGCCAGCTCCGGTTGGCTGAACACGGCACAGGCCACCAGGGTGTGGTCGACCTGGCGGGGTTTGTTGCCATACAACGAATCGGCGAAGGCGCGGCCTTCATCGATCGCTACCGGGGTCAGGTTGATGCGATCGGTGACGTCTCCCACGGCGTAGATGTGGGGCACGTTGGTGCGTTGATCCGCATCCACCGGAATTCGGTGCCCCTCGATCGCCACCCCGGCGGTCTCCAGCATGAGCCCCTGCAGAAACGGCCGGCGTCCGGTGGCGAGCAGCACTCCGCCGCAGGGCAGCAGCTCCCCGCCTTGGGTCGTCAGCACCAGATCACCGGGACTGCCGCTGATCGAGGCCGGGCTGTGGGCCAGCCGCACCGAGATGCCCAGGGTCTCCATGCCCTCCTGCACGGCTGCCGCGGCTTCCCGGTCGAAGCCGCGCAGCAGGTGATCGCCGCGCACCAGCTGGGTGACCCGCACCCCGAGCCCCGCAAGGATGCAGGCGAACTCGCAGGCGATGAAGCCGGCGCCTACCACCACCACGTGCTCGGGCAGCTGGGTGAGCTCGAACAGGTCGTCGCTGACCCAGCCCAGTTCGGCCCCGGGGATGGTGGGCCGGTGGGGCCGCCCACCCACGGCGATCAGGATGCGCTCTGCCGTGAGTGTGCGCTGCTCACCCGCGCTGGTGGTGACGCTGATGCTGCTGGGGCCGCTGAAGCTGCCCCAGCCCCTCACCAGCTCCACACCGGCCTTCTCGAGAAAGCCGATGTGCAGGGCGTTGAGCCGATCCACTTCGGCACGCACATGGGCTAGTAGCACGCCTGGGTCGTGGCTGATGCCGTCCAGCTGCCAGCCGTAGCTGGCGGCATCGCCTAGCAGGTGGTGATAGGCCGAGCCGTACACCAGCAGCTTCTTGGGCACGCAACCGCGGATCACGCAGGTGCCGCCCACCCGGTCGCCCTCGACGATGGCCACCCGGGCGCCGTAACTGGCTGCCCGCTTGGCCGCCGCCAGGCCGCCGGATCCGGCCCCCAGCACGACCAGATCGAAACGCTCGCTCGTCAAGGTGTGGTCTCTGCTGCTGTGGTGATGATCGCGCGGGTGGTGGCCTCCACCTCGGCGGCCACCGCCGCCAGGGCGGGATCGCTGCTCAGGGCGCTGAGCATGGCCATCGGGCTGATCATGCCGATCCTGGTCTGTCCGGCTTCGGTGTACACCGAGATCCTGCAGGGCAGGGCCATGTTGAGGGCCATGTCAGCGCTCAGCACCCGTGCGGCCTGCTGCGGCTGACAGACCTCAAAGATGCGGCATTGCTCAGCAAAGGCGATCCCTTTGTGGCGCAAGGTGCCCCCCAGGTCATGGCTGCCCAGCAGGCCGAAGCCATGGGACGGGATCGCCGCTTCGAGGGCAGCGCAGGCATGGTCAAAGCTCTGGCTGGTGGTGACGACCACGAAGGGTGCTTGCGGGGGTGATGGTGTCATGGTGAGGAAGGCGGTGGGATTGCTCAGATCTGGTTTTGCCGGTGGTGGTTTGGTGGGTCTCCAACGCCTTGCCTGCAATCAACAGGGCTGATCCGATCAGCAGCGCTGCAAAACCACGGCGCAGCTGCAGTTCGTTGAGATGGGGTGCCACCCGCTGGCCCGCCACGGCGCCGAGGGCACCCCCGACCAGCAGCGGCACCAACAAGGACAGCTGGGCTTCAGGCCAGCTGCCGAGCGCTTTGAGTGCAACCAGGCTGTTGAGCGCAATCAGCAGCAGGCTGGTGGTGCTGGCGATCCGCATCGGCAGGCCAGCCAGCAGCACCAGCGCCGGCACGATGGCGAAGCCGCCCCCGACGCCGGCAATGCCGGTGAGCAGACCCACCAGCAGCCCTTGAAAAGCCAGGGGCCAGCGCGACCGTGATCGCATCAGTTCACGGGTCAACGGCAGGGCGGCAGCGGAGCCGGGCTCGCTCCGGCGCAGCATCAACCAGGCGACCACGGCAGCAACGGCCGCAAACACGGCCAGCTGGATGGCGTCGGTGATGACGTCACCCTTGGCGAGCGTCCCGCCGATCCAACTGCCTACCAGAGCCGGCAGACCCAGAACCACCGCGGGCTTGGTCGCCATCTGGCCGCGCCGCAGACCGGGGATGGCGTTGCCGATCGCCAGCACGGTCACGACCAGCAGCGACAGGGCGATCGCCGGATCGGTCTTGAGCCCCACGCCAATGGTCAGCAGTGGCATCAGCAGGATCGAACCGCCAGCCCCCAGCACCGCCAGCAGAAAGCCGATCAGCCCGCCGCCGAAGCACAGCAGCAGCAGGGTTGAGGTCAGCATCAGAGCGTCACCTTGTTCCAGGGCATCACCGCCAGCAGCCGTGCCATGCCGCAGAAGCCACTGATGCCGGCAAACATCAGGCCCGCTCCCACAAAGCCACTGAGCCAGATCCAGCCCGGTCCAACGATCTGACTGAGCACCACACCGATCAACACCAGGCCGCCGGCGACGATCTGCACCTGGCGCATCAGCGGCAGGGGCGCGCCCTTGCGCTGTCGATCGGCAGCTGTGCGGCCTGCCAGGCGATCAGACCGCCTTCGAGGTCGGCGATGCCAACTGTCAGGCCGCGTCGCTTGAGGGTGGCGGCACCCCGCTCACTGCGGGCGCCGCTCTGGCACACCACCACCAACGGACCGTCGGGCAGAGGGGCTTCGGCCAGCAGGGCCAGGGGAATGTTGCGACTGCCGGGGATGTGCCCGCCAACAAATTCCATCGGCTCGCTCACAT